>NZ_CAXAQI010000019.1:0-122087 GCF_963970695.1 Pseudomonas sp. EL_65y_Pfl1_R83
AAACTGGGATTGCAGCTGGTTAAAGCGGCTTAAATTTTAAGAGCAAAAACAATGAGTTAATTTTTGTTTGATAAGAGCTGGCTTGCCTGCGATAGCGGTGTAACCGTTACACCGCTATCGCAGGCAAGCCAGCTCCCACAAAGTTCTGTGGTGGATTTTAGAGTGAGTTCACGGCTACCCAGCGTTCTTCCCTGGCAGCCAGGCGAATCGCCGTCGCCAACCGCTCAACCTCCCATGCCGCCTCAAAGTCAGTGCCATCCGTACCTTGGCCCGCCACGGCCAGGATCAACGCCTGCACTTCCAGGGTTTTCAACTCGTTGTACCCCAACTGGTGCCCCGCAGCCGGGCTGAACGCCGCATAGCCGGGCAGGGCGGGACCGGCCAACAGACGCTGGAAACCCTCCTGACCAACCCGGCAAACGCGCAACTCATTCAAGCGCTCCTGATCGAACGCCAGGGTGCCTTTCGTCCCGCTGATCTCGAAGCTCAGGTGGTTCTTGTAGCCATGCTTGAGCCAGCTACTGCTCACCGTGCCGCGCGCGCCGTTGGCGAAGCGCAGCAGGGCATGCACCTGATCGTCCACCGCGATGGGTTTCAAATCCTTGCTCCCTTTGACGGCAGGGCGCTGGGCGTGGGCAGTGTGGGTATCGGCGCACACGCTGACTACATCCCCCACCAGATAACGTGCCATCGACAGCAAGTGGCTGCCCAAGTCCGCCAGTGCGCCGCCGGCATGTTCCACTTCGCAACGCCACGACCAAGGCGACGACGGGTCGGCCATGAAGTCTTCGCTGAATTCCCCCTGGAAGCTGATGATCTCGCCAAGCTCACCAGTGGCAATCATCTGTCGGGCCAGGGTGATCATCGGGTTGTGCTGATAGTTGTAGCCGACCCGCGTGACCACGCCGGCCGCACGGGCGGCGCGGCGCATGGCGTCGGCTTGTTCCAGGTTCACGGCCAGGGGTTTTTCGCAGTACACGGCTTTGCCTGCGGCGATGGCGGCCATGGCCATGGGGTAGTGCAAATGGTTGGGGGTGGTGATGGCCACTACATCGACGCCGGGATCATTGATCAACGCCTGCCAGTCGCCGTGGGCCTGGGCAAACCCCCAGGCGTTGGCGCAGCGCTGGGCACGCTCGGTGTCGGCATCGGCCAGGGCGGCCAGCTTGAGCTGTACCGGCAGCTCAAATACCGCTCTCGCATTGTTGAATGCCAACGCATGGGCGCGGCCCATGAAGCCTGTGCCGATCAAGCCGATTCCGAGTTCGCGCATTGCCGTGGTCCTTTGCATTATTATTTTGAGAGAGGCTATTAATGGAATAAAAATTCTTTAAATTCAAGATATGGAATAAAAATTCATTAGCCTGTCGAAGATCACCCCAGCGAATGCAGCTATATTCAGGCGAGGGGGAAACGGCATCAGTTAACAAAAGATAACGTAGCGCCGATTGTCAGACGATTCGAAAGCCCGATAGGATGGCCCCTGCTTCCTCCAGGCGCTCTAGATTGCAGGTTTCAAGGCCCCGGAAGGCAGGCGATAACAATAATAAATGGGAGAAAGGTCTATGAGTGAGCCTGTCATGGGTTGGGTTGTTTGCCGCCCACGCGCCGCACGCACGGTTGCGTTGTTGGCCACAGCGCTCTCGTTGCTGGTCGGTGGCGTGTTGTCAACGTCCGCACTGGCAGCCAGCGATACCACCGCAACGCCTGCGTTTGCGATTGAATCCCCCAAGGCCGCCAAAGGCCTGATGATCGACGTGGTCCATGCCGGCAAGCGCCTGGTGGCCGTTGGGGATCGCGGGCATATCCTCTATTCCGATGACCAGGGCAGCACCTGGACCCAAGCCAAAGTCCCCACCCGGCAACTGCTCACGGCGGTGTTTTTCGTCGATGAGAAGCAGGGCTGGGCGGTGGGCCATGATGCGCAAGTTCTCGCCAGTTCCGATGGTGGCGCTACCTGGACCCAGCAGTATCAAGACCTCAAACGCGAAGCCCCGTTACTCGACGTGTGGTTCAACGACGCCAATCACGGCCTGGCCGTCGGCGCCTACGGTGCGTTGATCGAAACCACCGACGGCGGCAAAACCTGGAACGACGTCAGCGACCGCCTCGACAACGAAGACCAGCTCCACCTCAACGCCATCGCCCATATCAAGGACGCCGGCCTGTTCATCGTCGGTGAGCAAGGCAACATGTTCCGCTCCAGCGACGACGGCCAGACCTGGGAAAAACTCGAAGGCCCTTACGAGGGCTCGCTGTTTGGCGTGATCAGCACCGCCCAACCGCAGACCCTGTTGGCTTATGGCTTGCGTGGCAACCTTTACCGCTCCACGGATTTCGGCAGCACCTGGGAACAAGTCGAGCTGAACGCGGCGCGGGGAGCGCTGGAGTTTGGTTTGTCGGGCGCGACTTTGCTGGATGACGGTTCCATCGTTGTCGTCGGCAACGGTGGCAGCGTGGTGATCAGTCATGACGATGGGGCGACCTTCAGCGTGTTCAATCGTCCGGACCGTATTTCGCTGTCGGCCGTCACGGCGGCAGGCAACGGCAACTTGATTCTGGCCGGGCAGGGTGGCGTTCGTGTTGCCATGCCCACCGGCGCCGAACCGACAAAACAATAAGAAGGCGGGCAAAGAATGAGCAGTCATCACAACGATAAAGCGACCTTTCTTGAGCGCCTGATCTTCAACAACCGCCCGGCAGTGATCGTCATCTGCCTGCTGGTGAGTATTTTCCTGTTCTGGCAGGCGACGTTGATTCGCCCGTCCACCAGCTTTGAAAAGATGATCCCCCTCAAGCACCCCTTCATCGAGAAGATGATGGAGCACCGCAACGACCTGGCCAACCTGGGCAACACGGTGCGCATTTCGGTGGAGGCCAAGAACGGCGACATCTTTACAAAGGAGTACATGGAGACTCTGCGCCAGATCAACGACGAAGTGTTCTACATCTCCGGCGTCGACCGTTCGGGCCTCAAGTCGCTGTGGAGCCCCAGCGTACGCTGGACCGAAGTGACCGAAGAAGGCTTTGCCGGTGGTGAAGTGATTCCGCAGAGTTACAACGGCTCGCCGCAAAGCCTTGATCAACTGCGCAACAACGTGCTCAAGTCCGGCCAGGTCGGGCGCCTGGTAGCCAACGATTTCAAATCAAGCATTGTCGATATCCCGCTGCTGGAGTCTTACCCGGATCCGCAGGACCAAGGCACGTTGCTGGCCCTTGACTACCGCAAGTTCTCCCATGAGCTTGAAGACAAGATTCGCGACAAGTTCGAAGCGCAGAACCCCAACGTCAAGATCCACATCGTCGGTTTTGCCAAGAAGGTCGGCGACCTGATCGATGGCCTGGTGATGGTGGTGCTGTTCTTTGGCATCGCGTTTGTCATCACGCTGATTCTGCTGCTGTGGTTCACCCACTGCCTGCGCAGCACCATTGCGGTGTTGAGCACGACATTGGTGGCGGTGGTCTGGCAGCTCGGGTTGATGCACTTTTTCGGTTTTGGCCTCGATCCGTATTCGATGCTGGTGCCGTTCCTGATCTTCGCCATCGGTATTTCCCACGGCGTGCAGAAGATCAACGGCATCGCGCTGCAGTCCAGTGAGGCGGACAACGCGCTGACGGCGGCGCGACGCACATTCCGGCAGCTGTTCCTGCCGGGAATGATCGCGATCCTCGCAGATGCGGTTGGCTTTATCACGCTGCTGATCATCGATATCGGCGTGATCCGCGAACTGGCCATCGGCGCGTCCATCGGGGTGGCGGTGATCGTGTTCACCAACCTTATCCTGCTGCCGGTGGCGATCTCCTATGTCGGCATCAGCAAGCGCGCCATTGCCCAAAGCAAGAAAGACGCGCACCGCGAACACCCGTTCTGGCGCCTGCTGTCGAAATTCGCCAGCGCCAAAGTGGCGCCAGTCTCGATCCTGCTCGCGTTGGTCGCCTTTGGTGGTGGCCTCTGGTACAGCCAGAACCTGAAGATCGGCGACCTGGACCAAGGCGCGCCGGAACTGCGCCCGGACTCGCGCTACAACAAAGACAACAACTTCATCATCAGCAACTACTCGACCAGCTCTGACGTGCTAGTGGTCATGGTCAAGACCAAGGCCGAAGGCTGCTCGCGCTATGAAACCATGGCGCCCATCGACCAGTTGATGTGGAAGATGCAGAACACTGAAGGCGTGCAGTCGGCGATCTCGCTGGTGACCGTGTCCAAGCAGATGATCAAGGGCATGAACGAGGGCAACCTGAAATGGGAAACGCTGTCGCGCAACCCGGATGTGCTGAACAACTCCATCGCCCGTGCCGATGGCCTGTACAACAACAACTGCTCCGTGGCGCCAGTGCTGGTGTTTCTCAACGACCACAAGGCCGAAACCCTCGACCGCGCGGTGCATGCGGTGCAGGACTTTGCCAAGGAAAACAACAAGGATGGCCTGGAATTCATTCTAGCGTCTGGTAATGCCGGGATCGAGGCAGCTACTAACGAGGTGATCAAGGAATCGGAGTTGACCATCTTGATCCTGGTGTACCTGTGCGTGGCGACCATGTGCATGATCACCTTCCGCTCCTGGGCCGCGACCCTGTGCATCGTGCTGCCGCTGGTGCTGACCTCGGTGCTCGGCAACGCGCTGATGGCGTTCATGGGGATCGGCGTCAAGGTCGCGACCTTGCCGGTAGTGGCCTTGGGCGTGGGGATTGGCGTGGACTACGGCATCTACATCTACAGCCGCCTGGAAAGCTTCCTGCGTGCCGGCCTGCCGCTGCAAGAGGCGTACTACCAGACGCTCAAGTCCACCGGTAAAGCCGTACTGTTCACCGGTTTGTGCTTGGCGATTGGCGTGTGCACCTGGATCTTCTCGGCCATCAAGTTCCAGGCCGACATGGGCTTGATGCTGACTTTCATGCTGCTGTGGAACATGTTTGGTGCGCTGTGGCTGCTGCCGGCGCTGGCGCGGTTCCTGATCAAACCGGAGAAGTTGGCGGGGCAGAAGGGCAATTCTTTGTTTGCTCACTGACCGATAGAGACCATTGCCGCAAGGCACTGCGGGGGAATTGACCTATCATGTGTCTTTTCCCCCGCAGTGACTTCACATCATGACCGACGCAGCACCCAACCTGAGCACCGCCCTGAAAGACAGCGACATGCTGATCATCAACGGGCTGCACGCCTTCGACTTCACGTTCGATCAGCACTTGCAGATCGAAAGCATGGACGGCCGGGAACTCAAGCGTTGGACGTTCAGTCCAGATCAACTGAACGCCGCCACCTTTGATGGCAGCTTGCAAAGCTGGCTCTTGAGCAACGAAGACGGTGAACACCGTCTGGTCTGCCTGAGTGCGATCAAGGGCGACAACAACAACGACGAGGATGAAGCGGATGATGCGTAAATTCTGGCCCCTGCTGATGGCCGGCAGCGTAGGCGCGATGTCGGTGCAAGCCGCGCCGGCCGACACCTATGAACTGCTGGTGGGCACCTACACTGCTGGCACCAGCCAAGGCATCTACCGCCTGCAATTCGACAGCCGTACCGGCACGTTCCAAGGCCAGCCGGTGTTAGCGGCCAAGGCGGCGAACCCGTCATGGCTGACGGTCTCCAAGGACCAGAAGCACCTGTTTGTGGTCAACGAAAACGGGCCGGGCCAAAAGGATGCGGTCGGCCGCGTGAGCAGCTACAGCATTGATCCGCAGAATCATCAGTTGACCTTGATCAACCAGGTCCAGAGCCTTGGCAACGAGCCCACCCATTCCAGCGTGGCCGCCGATGGGCGCTACCTGTTTGTGGCCAACTACTCGGTAGTGGAAGATCCGGGCGGAAGCCTGGCGGTGCTGCCGGTCGATGCCGAGGGCAAGCTGTCAGCCCCGGTGCAACTGAGCGGCCACCCGGCCAGCCGCGTCAACCCGGAGCGCCAGGCATCCAACCATGTACATTCGGTGGTGTCGTCGCCAGATGGTAACTACGTGTTCGTGCAGGACCTGGGCGCAGACAAGGTGTTTGCCTATCACTACGACCCCAAGGCCAATCATGAACTGCCATTGACCCCGGCCACTCCGGCCTCGGTGCAACTGCCGCCGGGCAGCGGTCCGCGTCACTTGTTGTTCAGCGCTGATGGCAAGCATGCCTGGCTGACCACCGAGATGAGCGCACAGGTCGCGGTGTTTGACTACAAAGATGGGCAACTGACCCAGACGCAACGGGTGGATTTGGCGGCCGAGCAACCGGTGTCAGACAAGGCCAGCGCCGCGCTGCATGCGTCCAGTGATGGCAAATTCCTCTACGTGAGCAACCGTGGCACGGCCAATCAGTTGCTGGTGTTCAGCATCGACCCGGCCACCGCGCACCTCAAGGAACTGCAACGCCGTTCCGTGGAAGGCGACCACCCGCGCGAGTTCAGCCTGGACCCGAGCGGCAAGTTTTTGCTGATCGCCAACCAGAAAAGCAACGAAATCGTGGTGGTTGAACGCGACCCCAAAACCGGTCTGCTGGGTAAAACCGTGCAGAAACTGGCGATTGATGCCCCCAGTGACCTCAAGTTCCTAGTGCGTCAATAAGCCACAGGCCCCGCACTGTGGGGCCTGACCCGGTGTATTAATTTTATTAATAGCGGCTACTGTTTCAAAGCATTTCTAAGGTTTAACCCTCGGGCGTAAGTTTGGTTCCAAGGCCTTCCCAGGCCACTCAACCAAACGAACACAAGGGTTACCGACATGAACTTGAATCTCTTCTCCATCATCGCCGCTTCCGCAGTTTCCGCCACTGTTGCCCTGCCAGCGGCGGCCAGTGTGGAAGTCTCCGGCAAAAAATCCAGCACCAGCGCCTACACCCAGAAATACCTGCAACAAAGTGCCAACTTCTACGCCGCACTGGATCACAAGACTCAGCAATAACCTGCACAAAAGCAGACGCCAAACCACTGGAACGAAGCCTGGCTCGTTCGAGTGGTTTGGCGTTTGTGCATCTGCAGAATAAAAATGATTGATATCACATTGCCATGTGTTTAAATTTGACGCTCAAATATTGACGCATTTATTCCTGGAATCGACAGCATGGCACTCCGACTCGCCGCACTCATCCTGGTTCTCTACTCCGCCCCCATCCTGTCCTCCATACAAGGGGTGGACGGTGAGCCGGAGATTGCCCGTGAGCGGTTGCTTAACCTGGTTGAAGGCTAAGCCGAATAGCTTGTGGAACAGGCTCTTTGCAGTGAGCCCTTTTGACGCCGGGTGTCAGTTCTTTGCCATCACGGCAATGAACAGCGGCGATTGCAGGAAGCGCTCCAGCCACTGCTGTAACCGGGGATACGGTGCACCGGCAAACCATTCCCGATCCACATGGGCGAACTGCCGCACAAACGGCGCCAGGGCCATGTCTGCCAGGCTTGGGTGATCGGCGAATAGGTACTCGTGGTTCGCCAATAATCCCTCAAGTGCGCGCAAGAACACCTCACCCTCGGCCCGATAATGTTCCATCGGTTGTTCCGGATAGCGTTCGGCATACTTGTATCGATTCAAGTGATACTTGAAGCCCACATCGTTCTCGGCAATCAACGCCAATACCGCCGGGTTACCCGGCAGCAGCCAATCCTGCGGATCGTGCTGCGCCAGCGCCCATTGCATGATCGCCAGGCTTTCATCGATCACCTCGCCATTCACGCTCAACACCGGCACCGTGCCTTTGGGCGACAGTGCCAGCATCTCGGCCGGCTTGGCCTTGAGGCTCACTTCGATAATGCGCACGGGCACCCCCGAATAGCGCAACGCCAGGCGCGCACGCATCGCATACGGGCAGCGCCGAAACGAATACAGCAACGCCTCACTCACTTGACCTCCAGCGTGCTCAAGCCATTGCCCTGGCGCTTGACCTGGATCTGCACCGGAATGCGCTCGTGCATTTCCTGCACGTGGGAGATCACCGCCACTTTGCGGCCCTGGGCCTGCAAACCGTCCAGTGCGTCCATGGCCAACTGCAGCGACTCGGGGTCCAGGCTGCCGAAACCTTCGTCGATAAACAGCGACTCGATCTTCAACGTGCTGGAGGCCATCGACGCCAGGCCCAAGGCCAACGCCAGCGACACCAGAAACGTCTCGCCACCGGACAACGAATGCACCGAGCGCAATTCATCGCCCATTTCCGTGTCCATGACCAACAGGCCCAGCATGCTGCCGCCGCGCTTGAGGCGGTAGCGACGCACCAATTGGCGCAATTGCACGTTGGCGTGGTGCACCAGTAGGTCGAGGTTGTAGGCCTGAGCGATCTTGCGGAACGTGTCGCCCGTGGCCGAGCCGATCAGCGCATTCAGGCGTGCCCAGCGTTGCCATTCGTCATAGGCGTTGGCGATCTGCTCGGCGAAGGCCTGATTGGCATCCTGGCGGCGCTGGTCTTCGGATTGGCGCGCGCGCAATTCGGCGCAGGCTTTCTCTCCCTCGGCCAACTGCTGGTTGAGCGCGGCCAGGGCGCTGTCCAGTGCTTCGGCGTCGAGGTTGCCGTTGTGCAGGGCCTGGTGCTCGGCGAGGCGTTGCTCGCGTTCCTGCAGCAGGACCTTGGCTTGTTCGACGGCTTTTTCGCTGTGCTGCAACTGCTGGCGCAATTGGCTGACCTGGGCGTCATCGTAGGCCAGCAGACGGTTGAGGCCGTCGTCATCGAGTTCCGGGTGCAGGGCGCGCCACTCGCTGAGGCGTGTGCCCAGCGATTGCTGCTCGGCGTGTAACGCTTGCTGACGCTCCTGTTGGGCCTTGAGATCGGCGGCCAACTGGATCAATGCGTTGTGGATCTCTTGCAACTGCTTGTTGGCGTCGGTTTCACTCTGGCGTGATTGGGTCACGGCCTGATCCAACTGCTGTTGCCAGTGTTCGGCACTGCTGTGCTCGCCCAGCAACGCGCCGAGTTTGTCCTGAGCTGCTTGTTGCTGGGCGGCCAACTCGTTGACCTGCTGATTCAGCGCATCGAGTTGCTGCTGACGATGCTGCTGATGGGTCTGTTCTTTCTCGATCGCCTGTTGGCGTTCTTGTTGCTCGGCCAGCTCATCGCGTTGATGGCCGAGCTGTTCCAGGCGTTGGCTGACCTGCTGGTCCAGCTGCATGAAGGTTGCGGCCGGCTCGGCACGCAAACCTTCCAGGGTTTCGGCGGGCAACAAGCTGGCGAAGGCAGTCAGTTCCTGCTCAAGACGTTCGCGGTCGCTGGCCAACTCGCGTTGCTGATCCACCAGCAATTGACGCGCCTGCTGGCTCGCTTCCTGGGCGGCTTGCAGTTGTTGCTGCAAGCGCCCGGCGTTTTGTTGCAGGTTGAGCAGGGCGCCTTGGCGTTGTTCGTCCTGGGCGATGCTCTGGGTCAGTTGACTCAACTGTTGATCAAGCCAGGCGCTGCGTTTGGCCGCCTCCTGGTTGAACAGCGCGGCCGACAGTGGGTGCGCATCCAGGCTGGGCTTGAGTGCTTGTTGTTGCGTCGCTAGTTGCTCCTGCTGTTGCAGGTATTCCTTTTGCTGGGCGATCAGACCGCCGACTTCGCCGCGCAGCTCGGTGAGCTTTTCCTTGAGTGAGTCGACGGCTTTCTGCGCCGTGGCTTCCTCGTTTTCGTCATGGCGACCGAGGCTCTGCAGCAGCGCTTCGGGCTGGTGGTACGGGTGTTCGTGGCTGCCGCACACAGGGCAGGGCTGGTCGTCCTGCAACTGCTCGCGCAATTCCTCGACACTGGCGCTGCGGGCCAGGCGCTGGCGCTCAAGCAGTTGCTTCGTGACCGCCAGGGTTTGTTCGGCAATGGTCAGCTCCGCTTTGGTTTGCAGGCCGGTCTGGTTCAGTTGCTCGCGTTGCTGTTGGGCATCGGCGAGCTTTTGCGTCAGTACGCTGGCTTGCTGGTCCAGCTGTTGCTGGCTGTCCCACAGGCGCGTCAGGTCTTCGAAGGCGCGTTGTTGTTTGCGATTGTCTTGCAGCAGGCTGGCCAGCAACTGGATTTGCTCGGCCACGGCATGGGGTTCGGCGCCGGCTTCCTGGTAGAGCAGGTCCAACGCGCCGCGCTGTTGGGTGAATTGTTCAGCGGCAGCGGTAGCGCGTTGTTCCAGTTGCGGCAGCTCAGCCTGGCCTTTGTTCAGGCGATTGCCGATCAACATCAGCTGTTGCAAGCGATCGCGGTAGGCGGTCCAGGCGTCGCTCAAGGGGGCGAGGGCGGCGCTGCGATCAAGTTCGGTGACCAGGCGTTGGAGGCGTTCGGCGACTTGGTTCTGCTTTTCCAGCAGACCGTTAAGCCGGGCCTGGCCTTCGGTGCAGGCGTGTTCGTGCTGCTGTTTGTCCTCGGTGCGCTTGGCCAGCTCTTTGGTCAAGTGGGCGAGGGTGCTCTGCTCTTCAAACGCCTGGCGCAGCAAAGGCACGGCATCGGCCTGGTTTTTCAGCGCCTCGGCCAACGCGGTTTGCGCGCTGGCTTGCTGTTGCTCGGCCTGCGTCTGGCGACTATGCAGTTGGCCCTGTTGTTCGATATGCAACTGAATCTGCACGGCCAACGGGGCAAGCACGCTGTTGAGTTCGGCTTGGCGGGCGAACTGATGACGTTGCGGCGCCAAGTGCTCCAGGCGACTCAGGTCCTGGCGTTGCGGGCCCTGGGCATCCCAATCAGCCTGCGCGCGCTGCAGTTGTTCGGTGGCGGCGAGCTGGCGTTCCTGCCATTCGCGCAGTTCCTTAAGCCAGGTGTGTTGCCGCTCCAACTGCTTGAGTTGGGCCTGTTGGGCCTTGAGCTGGGCGTTTGCGGCGTCGAACTGCTGATCCAGTTCGGCGCGGGCTTCAGGGGCCAGGGGCACCACGCCGGTGGCTTGGTCCTGCAACTGCTTGTGCGCGTCCCTGGCGTCTTTGGCCTTGTCGAACGCGCGTCGGCCAAGCTGGGTGTAGAGGGCCGTGTCGGTGAGCTTTTCCAGCAGTTCGCTGCGCTCGTTATCGTTGGCCTTGAGGAAGGCACTGAACTCGCTTTGCGCCAGCAATACGGCGCGGGTGAACTGCTCGAAGTTCAGGCCCAGGGCCAGTTCCAACTGGGTCTTGTATTCGGTTTTCTGGCTGGCCAGCAGTTGCTCGCTGTCCAGGTCGATCAGGCTCTGGCGGCTGTTCTGCAACTTGCCACTGGCCTTGTCGCGGGCGCGGTTGGCTTCCCAGCGCGCACGGTAGCGGCGGCCGCTGACGCCGACAAAATCCACTTCGGCATAACCACCACCGGTGCCGCGACGGATCAAGGTGCGCGGGTCGCCGATGGAAATGTCGCTGTCGGCGTCCGGCATCTTGGCCTGGCCGGTATCGCCCAGGCGCGGCACCGCACCAAACAGCGCCAGGCACAGTGCATCGAGCAGGGTGCTTTTACCGGCCCCGGTGGGACCGGTTATCGCGAACAACCCCGCGCTGGCCAGGGGCTCGGCGGTGAAGTCGATCTCGAACGGGCCAGCCAGGGAGGCGAGGTTTTTCAGGCGAATGGCGAGGATCTTCATGGCTGTTGCTCCTCCTGTTGCACTTCCTGGAGCAGCACGGCGAAATCCTTCAAGGTCTGTTCATCCACTTCACTGCCGTAACTGTCCTGCCAGGCGCGGCTGAACAGTTCCTGGGGCGTGAGCTGGTCGAGCTCGATCAGGCGCTCGTCGTCCGTGTTGGCGCTGGCGCGTTTACCCGCGTATTCGGCGGCGATGCGTACCAGGCGCACGGCTTTGCCTTGCAGGGCGGTTTCGATTTGCTGGCGCAGGTCGGGTTGCGGCTCGTCCAGGCGTACACGTACTTCCAGCCACGGGTGGCGCTGGGTTTCGGCGAGCAGGTCGACGTCCGGCAACTCGGCCAAGACCTTGAGGATATCCGCCAGCGGCGCAGCCTCCAGGCGTTGCAGGTCAACCGAACGCGGGATCAGCAGTGGTTCGACACTCACCAGGCATTGGCCCTGGAACGTCACGTCGAGAATCTGGTGCTTGTAGCTGATTTCGGAAAACGACAGCGGAATCGGCGAGCCGCTGTAGCGAATCCGCTCTTCGCCATTGACCTTCTGCGGCTTGTGCAAATGGCCGAGGGCGACATAGCCGACACTTTTATCGAACAGGCTGGCCGGCAGCGCCTCGGCATTGCCGATGATCAGGCTGCGCTCGGAGTCTTCCGACACCGACCCTCCGGCCATGTGCGCATGGCTGATGGCAATCAGCGGCTGGCCTTTTTTACGCTTGGCGTTGGCGGCGGCGATCAGCCATTCATGCACCTGGCCGATACCGCGCAGGTAGTCGTCACCCAGGTGTGCACCGGTGACTTCCGCCGGGCGCAGGAATGGCAAGGCCAGGCACCAGCCGGCAATCTTGCCCTTGGCATCCGGCAGGGGGATCAGCAGGCGTTCGGCATCCAGTTGGCCGTCATCCAGCCACAGCACGCGACCGAGCGCATGGGTGCGCAGGCGACGCATCAATGGCGCGGGCAGTTCGATGCGCGAGCCGGAGTCGTGGTTGCCGGCGATCATCACGATGGTCAGCTTGGGGTTTTGCTCGTGGGCGCTGATGATGAAGTCATACAGCCGCTCCTGAGCCTTGAGCGGCGGGTTGACGGTGTCGAAGATATCGCCGGCGATGAGCAGCACATCCGGGCGCTGGGCATTGAGTTGGCCCAGCAGCCACTCGAGGAAACAGGCGTGTTCGAAATCGCGTTCCTGGCCGTGGAGGTTTTGGCCAAGGTGCCAGTCGGAGGTGTGGAACAGACGCAAGGCGAACTCCGTGGAATAGATGAAAAGGAGGGGAGTTTACCCGTAAAAGCACACACGGTGCCTGCGGGTGACACAGATCAACTGTGTGCGGGCTTGCTCGCGAATGCGGTGTGTCAGATAGAAACACCCGATCGCTGATAAACAGCGACGGAGCGACGGCTAGCCAGTGAACTGAGCAGGCGCAAGGCCGTGGGGTTGTCTAGGAAACGTCCCGCAAATTAAAGGGATAGGGATTGCTGGCCTTCACAACCCATGTCGATACAGGCACTTGATGCTGTACCGTAAGTCGCTATGATTAACTTTGATTCATACTGCCGCACAGCGGGGCATAATGATGCGTCAAGAGAACATGTACTGATCAGGAGCCACCCCATCATGGCAATCCCCTCAAAAACCAGATCCGTCACCGCTCATGTTCCTGAGCATCTGGCCCAAAAGGTCGATTTAATGGCAGAGCGCCTTGATCGCTCCAGAAACTGGATCGTCAAGCAGGCTCTGTCGGCATGGATAGACCAGGAAGAGGAGCGTAGTCGCCTGACCCTTGAGGCCTTGGCTGATGTTGACGCCGGCCGCGTGATTGATCACCAGGCAGTCCAGGCCTGGGCTGATAGCCTCAGCAGCGAAACGCCATTGCCGGTGCCGCGCTGATGGAATTGAAGTGGACAGCCAAGGCGCTTTCCGACCTTGCCCGACTGTATGAATTTCTGGCGTTAGTGAGTCAACCTGCCGCCGCACGAACCGTGCAGCAACTCACGGCTGCCCTCATTACGCTGCTGCCCAATCCGCGTATAGGCGAGCGCCTGGAAGAATTCGAGCCCAGGGATGTGCGCCGGATTCTGATCGGCCATTACGAAATGCGTTACGAGATAGTGGGTTCCACTGTTTATCTGTTGCGCCTGTGGCATACCCGTGAGGATCGCTAACCGAGTGAAATAGCGGTTACTTGGGATATAGCGGCGGCAGGCTGGTGGTGTCGGCGGCGGGATCCAACTCACGCTCAGCCACCGTGATGGCCTTCACCGCACGCCACAGGTCTTCACCCTGCCAATAATGGCCGCCCTCGCTGTACAGCGCGCCGTTCAAGCCGTCCAACGCGTCCGACAGCGGCACAAACCGCGCGGCCATGTCTGCCAGGGTTTCCGGCTGTTGCCGTGCCCAGGCGTCGAGGGCCTGGCGGGTGGCCTGGGGGTCGTTGGCCTGGGTGGCGCGCTTGAGGTCGTCGAGCAGGGTGCGCGGGCTCGGGCCGGTTTGTGCGGCGCGCAGTACGGCGGGCTGTCGGCGTGCGCGCCACCACAAGCCAAAGCCCAGCAAGGTGGTGCAGGCAAGGAGCAGGGTACTGAGTTGCCACAGCCACAGGTGGTTGTCATCGGGGGCGGTGATGACGGTGGGCGTGGCGGGAGTGTCGACCACCAGGCTAGGGTTGATCGCCACTTGCAGGGTGCGGGCCGGCAGGCTGGTGCGCTCAAGGTGATCTTCGTGGGTGTTCCACCACACCACTTCAACGGCAGGCAGTTCCAGTGCACCTGCGCGGTTGGGCACCAGGGCTTCGCGGTCTTCGCGGCTGCCGATCAGGCCGCGGTCGTTGGTCTGGTTGCCGAGCACCGGTTGGTCCGGGTAGCGGCGCAGGCCGTTGATCTCGGTGCTAGGCAGGGCCGGCAGTTGCGCGCTGGACAGGCCTTCGGCCTTGACCGTGAGGCTGCGGGTCAGGGAGTCGCCGACCTGGACATGCTCGGGCTCCGGGTTCCAGTTTTCGCTCAGGGTCAGGCTGCGCGCCGGTAGCCAGGGCGTATCGGCGGGATACAGCGCCGGCTTGGGCTTGACCACCAGCGGCAGCTGCGCCGAGCTGACGTGGATCAGCTTGCCGGGTTTGGTGCCTTGCAGTGTGTTCTCTTGCGGCGGGCGCGACTCAACCAGCGTGGCGCTGAACGTCTGCGCCGCAATTGCCAACGTGCCGCTGTGCTGCGGGTAAATCGCGTAGCGGGTTTCGATCACGCCGTGGCGAATGCTGTTGATCACCTTCTCGTAGGTGCGTGACTCGCCCAATTGCTCGACGCGTGCGTCGGCAATCTGCAACGGCGTGAGGCTGCTGTCGTCATACAGCGACACCGAGTGGTACACCCGCACGGTCAACAGTGCCTGGGCCTGGACGTAGACACTGGTCTGGTCAAGATTGGCCTCGACAAACACCGGGGCCAGTTCGGCGGCTGTGTTCTGGCTAGCGGTTTCTATCACTTGCAGGCTGATCGGCTGGGTCTTGTACGCGCCTACTTGCAGGGGCGGGATGAGCACCGTGCCGTTTTCCTTGGGCAGCAGCGTGATGATCCATCGCGTGGTGGCGTGGTTATCGCCGCCCAGCGTGGTGAGTTGGTTGATCTGCCGCGTACCGCTGACTTCGAACTGCGCATCCAGCGGCGACAGGTCGGGTTTGCCGAACTGCGTTACATCGCTGGACTCTACCGTGAGCTCCACCGTTTCCCCGGAGTTGAGGCGGCTGCGGTCGACGCTGGCAGTCAGGCTCGCCGCCTGGGCGTGGCCTGCCGAGAGTGCGAGCAGGAACAGTAGGGTGGTGCGACGGCTCATCGAGTCTTGTCCTGATGTTGTTGCTGTTCGTACCAGAATTTGCGGCGCAGCAGTTCGCCGGGATTGTCCGGGATCTCCCGCAGCCATTGCTCCAGGGCCTGGCGACGTTCACCGTCGAGGCTGGCGTCGGCAGGAAGCAGCGGCGGGGTAGTGGTTTGTTCGTCGCCCAGTTCGCTGCCCGGCACTTCATTGCCTGCGGTGTGCGGCGTATTACCGGCCTGTGTGTCGCCGGTGCCGGCTTTCCCCTGGCCTTGGGGTGACTGCTCGCCACCCGTGGTGCTCTGCCCACTCGCGCCCGGTTGCGCAGTTTGGCCGGGTTGGGTGGTTTCGTCATCCTCGTTATTGGCTGGCTTATCGGGTTCGGGCTGCTCTTTTTCCTGCATCAGGGTTTCCACCAGCGCTTTGTTTTTCAGGGCCGGTTGCAAGTCGGGTTGTGCTTCAAGGGCCTGTTCGTAGGCGTCGATGGCGGCCTCCAGCTCACCGGACTTGGCCAGGGCGTTACCCCGATTGTAGTGGGCGTAGGCGTCATTGCTCTCGGCGAAACGCTTGATGGCCTCGGCATAGTTGCCGGCTTCGTAGAGCGCTACGCCCTGCCACTGTGGGTCTTCGAAGTGTTCGGCGGCTTCGGCGGGGCGTTTCTGCTTCAGCAGGTATTGGCCTTGCTGGTCGGGACGCAGCCACAGGTCCTGCAAGCCGAAGGCATAGCTGGGTTGTGGCGCGCTCAACAGCAGCAGGGGCAGGCAGAACAACCAGCCACGCCGACCGGCGCAGGCAGCGAGTAGCAACAGCGGCAGGAGCAGCCAGTAACCCTGGTCGGCCCAGGTGTCGAGGTGCAGCCGTTGAGCGTCGTTGCGCAAGGTGTGTGGCGGGTCCAGTACACCGAGTTGGCGCAGGTCCTTGTCGTCCAGGCGGGCGGCGCGGTAGCGGCCGCCCATTTCGCTGGCGAACGCCTTGAGCGTCGGGCTGTCCAGACGTGGCACCAGGATCGCGCCGTGTTCGTCCTTGAGGAACTCGCCACTTTCCTGGGTCACCGGGGTGCCTTCCCGGCTGCCGATACCGAGGATCGACAGGGTCGGCGCCTGGCTACTTTGCAGCAGCAGCCGAATGCCCTGGCGTTCCTGTTTGGACAGCGACGAGCCGATCAGCAACAGACGACCCTGGCCGAGGCCGCCTTGTTTGAGCAGGCCCAGGGCTTTCTCGACTGCCAGGTCGGCGCGGTGGCCGGGCTCCGGCATGATTGACGGGCGCAGGGCTTCGAGCAGGTTGCGGCTGGTGCCCAGGTCGTCTGACAGCGGCACCAGGGTGTGGGCGCTGCCGGCGTAAACGACGATGGCGGTCTGCGCATCGGTGCGTGCCTGCAACAGGTCATACAGCTTGCGCCGCGCCTGTTCCAGGCGGTTGGGCGGGCTGTCGGTGGCGAGCATTTCCGGGGTCAGTTCCAGCAGCACCACCAAAGGATCGGAGGGTTTCTGGCTGGACTGCTCAACCCTTTGCCAACTGGGCCCAAGCAGCGCCAGCACGGCCAAGAGCCAGGCAATGCCGAGCACCACCCATGGCGATTTGCTTTCGCGCCCGTTACCACCACTGAGCAACACGGCGTGGAAGGCCGGCGGTAGGATCATCTGCCAACGCCCGGCGCGCTTTTGCCGATGCCACAGGTGCCACAGCAACCAGCCGAGCAATGGCAGGAGCAACAGCGACCAAGGGCGGAACCAGTGCGGCCACAGGTCGATCATCGACGCCTCCGCAAGCGCAGGCGTGTGAGGCGCTGGCGCCATTCCGGGTGCTGTTGCAGGAAAATCCCCTTGCTCGACAATTTGGTGAACCACCGATGCAAGGCGTTGTTCGGCCAGCGTTCCTGGATCACCAGCAACATGCTCAGCACCAATGCCAAGGCCAGCGGCGCGCTGTACAGGGCCAGGGCCGGGCGTGCCTGGGTGGGTTGCTGCTCAACGGGTTCGAGCGTGTCGAGCGTTGCCTTGATCGCTTGCAGCTCTTCGCCATCACGGGCGCGGAAGTACTGACCGCCCGTGGCCTCGGCGATGGCCTTGAGTGCCGGTTCGTCGAGGTCCAGGCTCGGGTTGACGCCGAGGATGCCCAGTGAGCCGGTTTGTTCCGGGTCGGCGCCTATGCCGATCGGATAGATCTTCACGCCTTCTTCAGCGGCGAGGCGCGCGGCGGTCAGTGGGTCGATCTGCCCGGCGTTGTTGGCGCCGTCGGTGACCAGGATCAGTACACGGCTCTGCGCCGGGCGCTGACGCAGGCGTTTCAAGGCCAGGCCAATGGCATCGCCAATCGCGGTGTTCTTGCCGGCAATGCCGATGCGCGCTTCATCCAGCCAGGTGCGCACGGTGTGGCGGTCAAAGGTCAGCGGTGCTTGCAGGTAGGCCTGGCTGCCGAACAGGATCAGGCCGACGCGGTCACCTTCACGGCCTTCAAGAAAATCGCCGAGCAAGTGTTTGACCAGGCTCAAGCGGCTGACGTCCTCGTCTTGCCAGTTCATATCGGGGAAGTCCATGGAGCCGGACACGTCCACCGCCACCAGAAGGTCGCGGCCACTGGCGGCAATCGGCAGCGGCTCGCCAAGCCATTCCGGGCGGGCGGCGGCGGTTAACAGCAGCAGCCACAGCACCACAAAGGGCCCTTGCTGGCGCCAGCCGGGCAGGTTGACGCGGGCGCGGCGGCGAGCGAGGCCCTCGAGGTCGCTGAGGTAGCTGACTTTCAACGCCGGCTCGCCGCTGTCGGCTGCCGGCAACACAAGCCGCATCAACCAGGGCAAGGGCAACAGGGCGAAGATCCACGGCCAGGCGAACTCAAACATGTTTGCGAATCCAGGTGTCGACCGCTTGGGTCAGGCCGGCGATGGCCTTGTCGTCGAGTTTGCATTCGGGTTTGTAGGCGCCTTCCACCAACACCATCCAGCGTGTGAGGCCAGCGGCGGGGCAGCGGTTGTCGAGGAAGGCCAGCCATTTTCGGCCGTTGAGGGTATGGCTCTGGCTGTAGGGATAGTCGTTGCGGCACAGGCGTTTGAGCAGGCCGTTGAGTTGCTGCAACCACGCGCCGGCCGGGGCCCCGTCGTAGGGTTTGGGCATCAGCGCCAGTTCCGCGAGGGCGGCGATGCGCAATGGGTCCAGCGGTTGCTCGGCGCGGGCGATGGGGCGACGGGTTGGCAGGAAGCGTCGCAGTGACCAAAGCCCCCAGCCGAGCAGTGGAATCACCAGCAGCAACAACCACCAGCCCGGCGCAGGTGGCCAAAAGCCGACGGCTGGCGGGGCGATCAGCGGTTGCAGTTGGTCAAGGCTGTTCATTGTTTTTTAACCGGACGTTGCGGGTTGAGGTACTCGCGCAGTTGCTCGACCATTTCGCTCTGGGTGCTCAAGGGCATCAACAAGATGCGCAGCTTCTGGGCGAGCAGTTCCCAGCGGGCGATGCGCGCTTCGGCTTGGGCCTTGTAGGCCTGGCGCAAATCGACGTTCAGCGTATCCAGTTCCAGCTGGGCACCGCGTTCTGCGAAACGCAGCAGCCCGGCAGCGGGCAGGGCGTGGTCCAGCGGGTCGGAGATGGGCAACAGCAGCAGGTCGCAGTGCCGTGACAACAGGCTCAATTGCTGCTCGGCACCGTCGGTGAGCGCGCGTTCATCGCAGATCACAATTACCAGGCTGCCTGGGCGCAACACTTCGCGGCCACGGCGCAGGGCCATGCCCAGCGCGTCAGCCTCGGGGCGGCTTTCGGTGTTCAGGCTCTGGTTGACGCGCACCAACCGGTTAAGCAGTTGCAGCAGACTTTGTTTGCTGCGGCGCGGCTTGATTTCGTAGTGTTCGCTATCGCCGAATACCAACCCGCCCACGCGGTCGTTATGCCCCAGCGCCGCCCAGCCGATCAGGCTGGCCGCCTGGGCCGCCAGCACCGATTTGAACATCTGCCCTGAGCCGAAAAACAGCCGGCAGCTTTGCTCCACAATGATAAAAATCGGTCGCTCGCGCTCTTCGTGGAACAGCTTGGTGTGCGGTTCCTGGGTGCGCGCGGTCACGCGCCAGTCGATGGTGCGCACATCGTCGCCGGCCTGGTACACGCGCACCTGGTCGAAGTCGACACCGCGCCCGCGCAGCTTGGAGTGATGCAGGCCGATCAGCGGGCTGCGCTGGCTTGGCGTGGAAAACAGCTGCACTTCGCGCACACGGTGGCGCATCTCGATCAATTCGCTGAGCGTGACGCGGATTCCATCGCTGGCGTTCATGGGTTTCAAGCGACGGCAACGACGTCAAGAATGCGTTGCACCACGCGGTCCTGGTCAATGCCGGCGGCTTCGGCCTCGAACGACAGAATGATGCGATGGCGCAGCACGTCGAACAGCACCGCCTGGATATCTTCCGGGCTGACGAAGTCGCGACCGGCCAGCCAGGCATGGGCGCGGGCGCAGCGGTCGAGGGCGATGGAGCCGCGTGGGCTGGCGCCATAGGCGATCCACTCGGCCATCTCCGGGTCGAACTTGGCCGGGGTGCGCGTGGCCATCACCAGCTGCACCAGGTATTCCTCTACCGCATCAGCCATGTACAAGCCGAGGATTTCCTTGCGTGCGGCGAAGATCGCCTGTTGACTGACGCGGCGCTCAGGCTTGGTTTCGCCGTTCAGGGCTTCGCCACGCGCCTGTTGCAGGATGCGCCGCTCGACGGCGGCGTCGGGGAAGCCGATCTTGACGTGCATCAGGAACCGGTCGAGCTGGGCTTCGGGCAGCGGGTAGGTGCCCTCCTGCTCGATGGGGTTTTGCGTGGCCATGACCAGGAACAGCGGCGACAGGTCGTAGGTGCTGCGTCCGACGCTGACCTGGCGCTCGGCCATGGCTTCCAGCAACGCCGATTGCACCTTGGCCGGCGCGCGGTTGATTTCATCGGCCAGCACCAGGTTGTGGAAGATCGGCCCCTGTTGGAACACGAAACTGCCGGTTTCCGGGCGATAGATCTCGGTGCCAGTGATGTCGGCGGGCAACAGGTCGGGGGTGAACTGGATTCGATGGAACTGCGCTTCTATGCCTTCGGCCAGCTCTTTGATGGCCTTGGTCTTGGCCAGGCCCGGCGCGCCTTCTACCAGCATATGGCCGTCAGCGAGCAAGGCGATCAGCAAGCGATCGATGAGTTTTTCCTGGCCGAGAATCTGCGTAGAAAGAAAAGTTCGCAGCGCAAGCAGCGCTTCACGATGTTCCATCGATGACGGTTCCTGGAGAGATGAGCGCAGGCGTCGAGTAAAAAACGCCGGGCTTGGGGGGCTTACTTTAATCCATCGAGGGGGCAGGCGACTAACGACGTAACGGGTATTTTTGGCAAAACTTGTAGGATTTTTGTGTGTCCGCGAGGAATGAGGGCTGGACCGGGTGTTTAGTGAGCGGGGCAAGCCCGCTCACTAAACAGTGACTTAAGTCCGGGAGAAGGTACCGGTGCCCTTGAGGATGTTCTGCAGGGTTTCTTCAACTTCGGCCATGTCCGACACGGCCGTGGCATGGGTGATCTGCAACTGATCCTTGCCACCCAACGCGTCGGCATCGCCGGCGGCGAGTTCTACCAGCACGGTCGTCTCACTCAGCGTGACCTTCAACCCATCCAGGGTCGACGGCGCGTAGTCCCAGGTTAGTTCCACCTCCTCTTCATCGGGATAACGGGTGAGCATGAACATCTCGCCGTTTTTGCCGTGGCAGCAGAGCATGGCCATGTTGTCTTCTTCGTCGTCGCACGGGGTGACCATCAGGGCGTCGGTTTTCAGTTGCAGCATGGGGAATCCTGTCTGGGGTAGGGCGTGATGGGGGCAATTGTGCCATTGCGACGAATTTTGTGCTGCATCCAGTGTCAGACCCCGTGCATGACCTGGCCGGCTGAATCAGTCACTTCTGGTACTCGGGGGATTGAAAAGCGCCGGTTTTTCTACCTGGAAATCCGGGTTGCCCAAGTCGCAACCCCAAGCCTGCTTACCGATGACCGAATATGTCGCAGCGTCGCAAGCAGCTGTCTTCCTACACTCGTTAAGCTGCGCAACGGATGTGCACCCGCCAGGCGCCTGACCTGCCCGTCGTACCGTCACCCGGCAAGGTGCGCATCTTATGGAAGTTGTATGTGACCTGATTGTCTTGTCCAGCTTCACCCACCTGTCACTCTGATTCGTTTATGGTGTTTCCAGAATTACCAGCGAACAGAGCTGACGGTCCCCCAAGGGGATAACACGCGACGCTTCCATCAATAACAAGCCCAAGCGGAGTACCACAGATGGCGTTCTTCACCGCAGCCAGCAAGGCCGACTTCCAGCATCAACTGCAAGCGGCACTGGCCCAGCACATCAGTGAACAGGCACTGCCACAAGTGGCGCTGTTTGCTGAACAATTCTTCGGCATCATTTCCCTGGACGAACTGACCCAGCGTCGCCTTTCCGACCTGGCCGGCTGCACCCTCTCTGCGTGGCGCCTGCTTGAGCGCTTTGACCACACCCAGCCGCAGGTGCGGGTCTACAACCCCGATTATGAACGTCATGGCTGGCAGTCGACCCACACCGCGGTCGAAGTGCTGCACCATGACCTGCCGTTCCTGGTGGACTCGGTCCGCACCGAACTGAACCGCCGTGGCTACAGCATCCACACCCTGCAAACCACCGTGCTCAGCGTACGTCGTGGTGCCAAGGGCGAGCTGCTGGAAATCCTGCCGAAAGGCACCCAGGGCGAAGGCATCCAGCAAGAATCGCTGATGTACCTGGAAATTGATCGCTGCGCCAACGCCGCCGAACTGAGCGTGCTGAGCAAAGAGCTTGAGCAGGTGCTCGGCGAAGTGCGCGTGGCCGTGGCTGATTTCGAACCGATGAAAGCTAAGGTCCAGGACCTGCTGGCCGGTATCGACGCCAGCCAGTTCAGCATCGACGGCGAAGAAAAAGCCGAGATCAAGAACTTCCTGGAATGGCTGGTGGGCAACCACTTCACCTTCCTCGGCTATGAAGAGTTTGTGGTACGTGACGAGGCGGATGGCGGTCATATCGAATATGACGCCGATTCCTTCCTCGGTCTGACCAAACTGCTGCGCGCTGGCCTTACCGCCGACGACCTGCGCATCGAAGACTATGCAGTGTCGTACCTGCGTGAGCCGACCGTGCTGTCGTTCGCCAAGGCTGCGCACCCGAGCCGCGTGCACCGCCCGGCGTATCCGGACTACGTGTCGATCCGTGAGATCAGCGCCGACGGCAAGGTCATCAAGGAACACCGTTTCATGGGCCTGTACACTTCCTCGGTGTATGGCGAAAGCGTGCGGGTGATCCCGTACATCCGCCGCAAGGTCGCGGAAATCGAACGCCGTTCCGGCTTCCAGCCCAAGGCTCACCTGGGCAAGGAGCTTGCTCAAGTCGTTGAGGTACTGCCGCGTGATGACCTGTTCCAGACTCCGGTCGACGAGCTGTTCAGCACCGTGATGTCGATCGTGCAGATCCAGGAACGCAACAAGATCCGTGTGTTCCTGCGCAAAGACCCGTACGGTCGTTTCTGCTACTGCCTGGCCTACGTGCCGCGCGACGTCTATTCCACCGAAGTGCGCCAGAAAATCCAGCAAGTGCTGATGGATCGCCTGAAGGCCTCGGACTGCGAATTCTGGACCTTCTTCTCCGAGTCCGTGCTGGCGCGCGTGCAGTTGATTCTGCGGGTTGACCCGAAGAACCGCCTGGACATCGACACGCTGCAACTGGAAAAAGAAGTGGTGCAGGCCTGCCGCAGCTGGCAGGACGACTACTCCAGCCTGGTCGTGGAAAGCTTCGGCGAAGCCCAAGGCACCAACGTGCTGGCCGACTTCCCGAAAGGCTTCCCCGCCGGTTACCGCGAGCGTTTTGCTGCGCATTCGGCCGTGGTCGACATGCAGCACCTCAACAGCCTGACCGAAGCCAACCCGCTGGTGATGAGCTTCTACCAGCCGCTGGGCCAGGTCTCCGGCCAACGCGAGCTGCATTGCAAGCTCTACCATGCCGACACCCCGCTGGCGCTGTCCGACGTGCTGCCGATCCTGGAAAACCTCGGCCTTCGCGTGCTGGGTGAGTTCCCGTATCGCCTGCGTCACGCCAATGGTCGTGAGTTCTGGATCCATGACTTCGCGTTCATCGCCGCCGAAGGCGTGAACCTGGATATCCAGCAGCTCAACGACACCCTGCAAGACGCGTTCGTGCACATCGTGCATGGCGACGCCGAGAACGATGCGTTCAACCGCCTGGTACTGACTGCTGGCCTGCCTTGGCGCGACGTGGCCTTGCTGCGTGCCTACGCCCGTTACCTGAAGCAGATCCGCCTGGGCTTTGACCTGGGTTACATCGCCAGCACCCTGAACAACCACACCGACATCGCTCGCGAGTTGACCCGGTTGTTCAAGACCCGCTTCTACCTGGCCCGCAAACTCACCGCCGAAGACCTGGAAGACAAGCAGCAACGCCTGGAACAAGCGATTCTCAGCGCCCTGGACGACGTTCAGGTGCTCAACGAAGACCGCATCCTGCGTCGCTACCTGGACCTGATCAAGGCCACCCTGCGTACCAACTTCTACCAGGCCGACGCCAACGGTCAGAACAAGTCGTACTTCAGCTTCAAGTTCAACCCGCACGCGATTCCTGAGCTGCCTAAGCCAGTGCCGAAGTTTGAAATCTTCGTGTACTCGCCACGGGTTGAGGGTGTGCACCTGCGCTTCGGCAACGTGGCGCGTGGCGGTTTGCGCTGGTCCGACCGTGAAGAAGACTTCCGTACTGAAGTGCTTGGCCTGGTAAAAGCCCAGCAAGTGAAGAACTCGGTCATCGTGCCAGTGGGGGCGAAGGGCGGTTTCCTGCCGCGTCGCCTGCCACTGGGCGGCAGCCGGGACGAGATCGCGGCCGAAGGCATCGCCTGCTACCGCATCTTCATTTCCGGCCTGTTGGACATCACCGACAACCTGAAAGACGGCGCCCTGGTACCGCCGGCCAACGTTGTGCGCCATGACAACGATGACCCGTACCTGGTGGTGGCTGCGGACAAGGGCACTGCGACCTTCTCCGACATCGCCAACGGCATCGCCATCGACTACGGCTTCTGGCTGGGCGACGCGTTCGCCTCCGGTGGTTCCGCCGGTTACGACCACAAGAAAATGGGCATCACCGCCAAGGGCGCGTGGGTCGGTGTACAGCGTCACTTCCGTGAGCGCGGCATCAATGTACAGGAAGACAGCATCACTGTTGTGGGCGTCGGCGACATGGCCGGTGACGTGTTTGGTAACGGCCTGTTGATGTCCGACAAGCTGCAACTGGTCGCGGCCTTCAACCACCTGCATATCTTCATCGATCCAAACCCTAACCCGGCCACCAGCTTCGTTGAGCGCCAGCGCTTGTTTGAGCTGCCGCGTTCGGCCTGGACCGACTACGACACCCGCATCATGTCCGAAGGCGGCGGTATCTTCTCGCGCAGCGCGAAGAGCATTGCCATCTCGCCACAGATGAAAGAGCGCTTCGACATCTCGGCCAACAAGCTGACCCCGACCGAATTGCTGAACGCCTTGCTCAAGGCGCCGGTAGACCTGTTGTGGAACGGCGGTATCGGTACCTACGTCAAGGCCAGCACTGAAAGCCACGCCGATGTGGGCGACAAAGCCAACGACGCACTGCGCGTCAATGGCAACGAGCTGCGCTGCAAAGTGGTGGGCGAGGGCGGTAACCTCGGCATGACCCAGCTGGGTCGTGTGGAATTCGGCCTCAATGGCGGCGGTTCCAACACCGACTTCATCGACAACGCCGGTGGTGTGGATTGCTCCGACCACGAAGTGAACATCAAGATCCTGCTCAACGAAGTGGTGCAGGCCGGTGACATGACCGACAAGCAACGCAACCAGTTGCTGGCGAGCATGACCGACGAAGTCGGCAACCTGGTGTTGGGCAACAACTACAAGCAGACCCAGGCCCTGTCCCTGGCTGCGCGCCGTGCCTACGAGCGTGCCGCCGAGTACAAGCGCCTGATGAGCGACCTGGAAGGCCGTGGCAAGCTGGATCGCGCCATCGAGTACCTGCCGACCGAGGAGCAACTCGTCGAGCGCGCCGCGAATGGCAAGGGCCTGACCCGTCCGGAACTGTCGGTGCTGATCTCGTACAGCAAGATCGACCTCAAGGAAGCGCTGCTCAAGTCTCGCGTACCGGATGACGACTACCTGACCCGAGACATGGAGACCGCGTTCCCACCGAGCCTGGTCGCCAAGTTCGGCGAGGCCATGCGCCGCCACCGCCTCAAACGCGAAATCGTCAGCACCCAGATCGCCAACGATCTGGTCAACCACATGGGTATCACCTTCGTTCAACGGCTCAAAGAGTCGACCGGCATGACCCCGGCGAACGTAGCCGGCGCTTACGTGATCGTGCGTGACATCTTCCATCTCCCGCACTGGTTCCGCCAGATCGAAGCCCTGGACCACCTGGTGTCGGCTGACGTGCAACTGGAGCTGATGGACGAGCTGATGCGCCTGGGTCGTCGCGCCACGCGCTGGTTCCTGCGCAGCCGTCGTAACGAGCAGGACGCTGGCCGTGACACCGCGCACTTCGGTCCGCACCTGGCGGCGTTGGGCCTCAAGCTCGACGAACTGCTGGAAGGCCCGACCCGTGAAGGTTGGCAGAACCGTTACCAGGCCTACACCGAAGCCGGTGTTCCTGAGCTGTTGGCACGCATGGTTGCAGGCACGGCTCACCTGTACACCTTGCTGCCGATCATCGAAGCCGCTGACGTCACCGGGCATGACGCTGCCGAAGTGGCCAAGGCCTACTTCGCCGTCGGCAGCGCCCTGGACTTGCCATGGTACCTGCAGCAGATCAGCGATCTGCCGGTAGCCAACAACTGGCAGGCCCAGGCCCGCGAAGCCTTCCGCGATGACGTGGACTGGCAGCAGCGTGCAATCACCATCTCCGTCCTGCAAATGGCCGACGCGCCACAAGACATGGAAGCCCGCGTGGCCCTGTGGCTTGAGCAGCACAAGGACATGGCCGAGCGTTGGGTGGCGATGATGGTTGAGATTCGTGCTGCTGTAGGTACGGACTACGCCATGTATGCCGTGGCCAACCGCGAGTTGCTGGACCTGGCGTTGAGTGGTCAGTCGGTGCTGCAACCGGCTTGATCAAGCGGTAAAACAAAAGCCCCCACATCGTGAGATGCGGGGGCTTTTTGTTGCAACGCTATTTATCAAACACTGAAGGGCACATTTTGATCTTCATTCACTTAGGTGCAGTGGTGTTTTACTAGTTTGCTTTCCAGATGATCCAAGTGCTGCATCATGAGGGTCACCGCGGTGGTTGAGTCACGCTGCTCCACTGCATCCACAATCGCCGCATGCTCCTGCCACGCGCAATACGTGCAGGCTTCTGCTTCATATTGGGCAATGATCAACGACGTCAGCGGCACCAAACTGTTAAGGAACTGCGCCAGCGGTGCATTGCGCGCCATCGCTGCCAATTGCAGATGAAATTCCCCCGACAGCCGAATCGCCGGTCCACGCTGGCCGCGCTCGATGCACTCGCGCTCGCGGGCAATCAGCTCGCGTAACTGGCGCACCTGGGGCGGTGTGGCGTGTGCGCAGGCCAGTTGCACCACGGTTATTTCAGTCAGGCGCCGTGCTTCAAGGATTTGCCGGGTTTGTTGCGGGTCCGGCGCGGCGACCTGGGCCCGTTGGTTGGGCCGCAGGATGATCACTTGCTGATGGGACAGTTTTGCCAGGACCCGGCGAATCACACTGCGGCTCACGCCAAAGATTTCGCCCAGGCCTTCTTCGGTAAAACGGCTGGCCGGGGCGATGCGTTGTTCGAGGATGGCGTCGAACAGACGCGGGTAGATGTCGTCCACCGAAGGCTTTTTACCAGCGACCAGGCGCAGGGCAGGGAGGATAGGGTCGCGTTGCAGCGCGTGAGCGGTCATGGCCTGTCTCCAGAAAGTCAGCTGCCCAGATGGTCGTCCGGGATGTTCAAACGGATGCCCATGCGCAGGCCTTCCTGAAGGATGTGCCGACGCATTTCCGCACTGGCCAGGGCGCTGTTCTTGTTGCGGATGGCGCGCACCACGGCTTCGTTTTCCCGCAAGCGCTCCTCCAGGTGCTCGGGCGAGTTGCGCAGCACTTGGGCGCTTTGCTTGAGGGCGTTACTGGTTTGTTGCACCACGTTCTGGAAGATCGGGTTGGAGGTCAGGGCGAACAGTTCTTCATGGAAGCCGATGTAGGCGTTCATGCCAGCTTCGGCGTCGCCGGCGTCGAGGGCTTCGCGCATGTCCATCAAGGTCAGGCGCAATTGGCCGACCTCTTTGCTGCTGATGGATTGGGCCACCAGACCGACAATGAACGGCTCGAGGGTGTAGCGCAGTTGCAGGATGTCTTCGAGGCTGGCGTCGGCCACGGTGTCGCTGGAGTGCGCGTCGCTGACGCTGGTTTCCAGCACCACCACACCTTTGCCGGGCATGGAGCGCACCAGGCCAAGGGTTTCTAGGACGATCACGGCTTCGCGCAGGCTGGGGCGGCTGATGCCCATTTGTTCGGCCAGTTCGCGCTGGCCGGGGAGCATTTCGCCGCGGCGCCACTGGCCCCGCGCCAGAGCGGCTCGGAGTTTTTCTACGACTGAATTGACGACGGTTGAGGTGCTGATCACGTCGTACACTCCTTTAAGTTGCCAATACAATAATTAAACTGGCATTGAGCCAATGTGGGCGCTGGCTTGTCGGGTCGCCGCATCGCTGCGCTGGCTGACTATCGGTTGATAGCTTTGTAGGCTGACCCACCGCTATCGCAGGCAAACCAGCTCCCACATTTAAACGGTGTCGCTTGCTCAGAACTCCTGATGCGCGGGCAGCACCGGTTTCTTGGCCTGGAAAGCGTAGCCTTGGTGACCATCGAGGACCTTGTTGGCGCGCTGGATATCGATGTCTTTCTCCCAGCGTGCAATGGCCACGGTGGCGACGCAGTTGCCGATCAGGTTAGTCAGGGCGCGACCGATGCCCATGAACCAGTCCACCGCCAGCACCAGCACCAGGCCCACCACCGGAATCGCCGGGATCGCGGTAAGGGTCGCCGCCAGGATCACCAGCGCCGAACCGGGAATCCCATGGGCGCCCTTGGATGTAATCAACGATACCAACAAGATGGTCATCAGATCGGTCATCGACAGCGGTGTGCCGGTGGCATTGGCGATAAACACGATGGCCAGGGTCAGATAGATCGAAAAGCCATCGAGGTTGAACGAATACCCAGTTGGAATTACCAGGCCCACGGTGGAGCTGCCGATCCCCAGGTGCTCCAGCTTGCGCATGATTTGCGGCAGCACGGCGTCGGAGGAGGCGGTGCCCATCACGATCAGCAGTTCTTCGCGCAGGTACTTGAGCAGCGGCAGCATGCGCAGGCCCGACAGGCGCATCACCAGGCCCAGGATCAGGCCGACGAAGGCAAGGCACGTCAGGTAGAACAGGCCGACCAGGCTGCCCAGGTGTTGCAGCGAATCAAGCCCGTAGGTGCTGGTGGTAAAGGCGATCGCGCCGAACACACCGATCGGCGCCAGGCGCACGATCATGCCCATGATGCGAAAGATCACATGGCTCAGTTCGTTGATCAGCCGGGAAATGCCCGACGCCGCTTCGCCCACCAGGTTCAACGCGCTGCCGAATAGCACCGAGAACAACAGCACTTGCAGCACGTTGTTCTCGGCAAAGGCGCCGATGACCGAGTTGGGGATCAGGTCCATCAGAAACTGGCTGGTGCCCTTGATGTGCTGGCCCTTGTCGGCCAACTCATTCAAACCGGCAGACGACAACTGCTCCAGATGGATATTGGCGCCAGTGCCGATACCGGTGCTAAAAGCCATGATGAGTCCGATCACCAGGGCGACCGTGGTCAGGACCTCAAAGTAGATCACCGACTTAAGGCCGATGCGTCCGACCTTTTTCAAGTCGCCGGCGCCGGAGATGCCGCTGACCACCACGCAGAACACGATCAGGCCGATCAGCATCTTGATCAGCTTGATGAAGCCGTCGCCCAAGGGTTTGAGTTGCGAGGAGAATTCGGGAAGGGCCAAGCCGCAGATTACGCCTAGCATCAGGCCAATCACGACTTGCAGGAAAATCGAACGCGAGCACCATCTGAGCATGGGAGGGATCTCTATTCGGTGCCCTGGTGACTCCAGGGCTTAATTGTTGTGGTCATACCGGTAAGTCCAGTGCGGGGCCAGTCTAGGCCAGGTATTTTTGAAATAACAAGTCATTATTTAGCGTTTGACGGGTCCCGGTCTGACCAGTTGGTCGGTGAGGTCGATGCTTGAGCGGTTGGCGGGGTGGGATTTTTTTCGCTTATCATCCGTCGCTCGGCATACGAGGTGATAGATGGACCCGCCAGGACTGACCACTGACGACACCGGGTGCACCCATTGCACCTGGCGCACCGCAGCGCCGGAATACCCGCATTACCACGACTGTGAGTGGGGCGTGCCGGTGGCGGACGATACCCAGCTGTACGAGAAGATCTGCCTGGAAGGTTTTCAGGCAGGCATGGCGTGGATCACCATCCTGCGCAAACGCGAGCAGTTTCGCGCGGCGTTCGAGGGGTTTGATTTTCGCCGGGTGGCGCAGTACGGCGAGGCGGATATCGAGCGGCTGATGCAGGACCCGGGCATCTTGCGTAATCGCGCGAAGATCGTGTCCACCATCAACAATGCGCGCAGGGCGTGTGAGTTGGTGGAGGAGACCGGCTCGCTGGCACGGTGGTTGTGGGCGTTTGAGCCCGCTGACGATGAGCGCCCGGCCGTGGTGGACATGGCTTACTGGACGGGTAACCCCACCTCGCCGGCTTCCGAACGTTTGTCGAAAGCCCTGAAGAAGCGGGGTTGGACGTTTGTCGGCCCGACCACGATGTATGCGCTGATGCAGGCGATGGGGATGGTGAATGATCATCTGGACGGCTGCTGCTGCCGGCCGCGAATTGAAACGCTGCGGCAGCAGTTCAAACGGCCCTGAATCCCTGGTTCCACACTGTCAACACTGTGGGTGCGGCGGTGTCTGGGCTATCAGGACAGGAAACCACCGTCCACATTCAGCGACACACCCGTGGTGTAGCTGGACGCATCGCTGGCCAGGAACAACACCGCGCCGGCCATTTCGCTCGGATCCGCCACACGCTTGAGGGGGATCTGCGCCAGGGCCATTTTCAGGATTGCGTCATTCTTCACCAGGGCCGAGGCGAACTTGGTGTCGGTGAGGCCCGGCAACAGGGCGTTGCAACGAATGCCGAACTCGGCGCATTCCTTGGCAAACACCTTGGTCATGTTGATCACGGCGGCCTTGGTCACCGAGTAGATGCCCTGGAAGAGACCCGGCGAAATCCCGTTGATCGACGCCACATTGATGATGCTGCCACCACCGTTTTCGCGCATCAGCTTGCCGGCTTCCACCGACATGAAGAAATAGCCACGGATGTTCACGTCAACGGTCTTCTGGAACGCACCGAGATCGGTGTCCAGCACGTTGCAGAATTGCGGGTTGGTCGCAGCGTTATTCACCAGGATATCCAGGCGACCAAATTGCTCGCGAATGCCGGCGAACACTTGGGTGATCTGCTCCATCTCGCCGATATGGCAGGCCACGGCGGTGGCCTTGCCGCCGTCGGCGATGATTGCATCAGCCACGTGCTGGCAGCCTTCCAGCTTGCGGCTGGAAACGATCACGTGAGCGCCTTGTTGGGCCAGCAACTTGGCGATGGCTTCACCGATGCCACGGCTGGCGCCGGAAACAAAAGCAATCTTGCCATCGAGGTCGAACAGGTTGGTCTTGGACATGAGGGTTCCTTGGTGTGTGCGATCAGAGCGCTGATTTGCCGATGACATTCAGGCTCATTTGCTCCAGCAGCTTGTTCATTTGAATGAACTGCGCAAAGCGTTTGTCCTGGGTCTGGCCATGGAAGAAGCGGTAGTAGATCTGCTGCACGATGCCCGCCAGGCGGAACAGGCCGTAGGTGTAGTAGAAGTCGAAATTGTCGATCTGCAGGCCCGCGCGTTCAGCGTAGTAGTCGACGAACTGGCGGCGGGTGAGCATGCCGGGGGCGTTGCTTGGCTGACGGCGCATCAGTTGCACCGGCGCAGGGTCGGCGGCTTCGATCCAGTAGGCGAGGGTGTTGCCCAGGTCCATCAGCGGGTCGCCGAGGGTGGTCAGCTCCCAGTCCAGCACGCCGATGATCTGCATCGGGTTGTTTGGGTCGAGGATCACGTTGTCGAAGCGGTAGTCGTTATGCACGATGCTCGACGTTGGGTGGTCGGCGGGCATTTTGTCATTCAGCCACGCGCGCACGGCTTCCCAGCGCGGCGCGTCGGGGGTCAGGGCTTTTTCGTAGCGATCACTCCAGCCACGGATCTGGCGCTCTACGTAGCCTTCCGGCTTGCCCAGGTCAGCCAGGCCGCAGGCGCTGTAGTCAACTTGGTGCAGTTCGACGAATTTGTCGATAAAGCTTTTGCACAACGCCTCGGTCTTGGCCGCATCCAGGCCCAGTTCGGGCGGCAGGTCGGAGCGCAGGATGATGCCGTTGACGCGTTCCATCACATAGAACTCGGCACCGATCACCGACTCGTCGGTGCAATGCACGTAGGCCTTGGGGCAATAAGGGAAGCCGTCTTTGAGCTGGTTGAGAATGCGGTATTCGCGGCCCATGTCATGAGCGGACTTGGCCTTGTGACCAAACGGTGGGCGACGCAGCACGAATTCCTGACCGGGGTATTCCAACAGGTAGGTCAGGTTGGACGCACCACCCGGGAACTGGCTGATCGTAGGCGTGCCGCTCAAACCGGGGATGTGGGCCTTGAGGTAGGGATCGATCAGGCTGGCATCAAGTTCTTCGCCTGGGCGAATCTGGGTCGATTGGTCGTTCAGCGCCATGCTTATCCCTTCTGCTTATTCTAAAGGCCTTGGACTATTTCCTAATCTAATGCGCACCACCGCCCAGCGACAAGGTCGGGGCGGCTTAATAGGTTAGCGTGTTGGATGATGATCAGCGTGCCTGATCGGTCATTTATTGGGCGGGGGCAGGGCGACCGGCGTGAGCACTGGACGCCCGGCGAAGTATTCCACCAAGTTGTCCGCTACGCGCTGCACCGTGTCATGGGCGGCTTCCGGCGACAGGCCCGCGACATGGGAGGTGAGCACTGTGTTGCTGAGCTTCTTGAGCGCGTCGGGCACCTTGGGCTCGTCGTCGAACACATCCAGCGCGGCGCCGCCGATGCGGCGTTGCTCCAGGGCGGCGAGCAGGTCGGCGGTGACCACCACGCTGCCACGGGCGATGTTGACCAGATAGCCATTCGGCCCCAGGGCGTCCAGGGCGTGGCGATCGATCAGGTGGCGGGTGCTGGCGCCGCCGGGCGTGGCCAGGATCAGGAAGTCCGAGGTGCGCGCCAGTTCCACGGCGGTGGCGCAGTAGGTGTAGTCCACGTCGTCGCGCGGTTGGCGGTTGTGATAGCTCACCTCCATGCCGAATCCCAGGGCGGCACGCTTGGCGATCTCCAGGCCCACCGCACCGAGTCCGAGAATGCCCAGCTGCTTGCCGCCCAGCGACGGGCGCATCACTTTCGGCCATTCACTGCGGCGCACGGCGGCGTCGGTCTGCGGGATACCGCGCACCAGCGACAGCAGCAACGCCATGGCGTGATCGGCCACCGACGGCGCATTCACTCCGGCGCCATTGGTCACGACAATTCCGCGATTGCTGGCGGCCTGCAGGTCGACATGCTCATAGCCGGCGCCGATCACGCAGATGATTTCCAGCAGCGCCAGGGCGGCGATTTCCTCGGCGTACAAACCCAGCGGGCCACGGGTCAGTACGGCGTTGATCTGGCTGCCGTGGGCTTTGATGGCTTCGGCGCGTTCGGCAGGTGTCGGCGCCAGGATCACATGAAAGTCATTGCTCTCGATGATGGGCAGGTAGTCGTTGATGGTTTCTACCAGGACCAGAACGGTGGCGGTCATCGGAAGGCTCTTGCTGAAGGGTTTGAGGGCATGAGTATGCAGTATTTGCGTGGTCAGAAGCGGATCTCAGCCGCTCTCGTGCGCTTCACAAACGCCCCAGCCAACGTCGCGTTGTGATGCTCGATAATCGCCTCTGCCTTCAGTGCCGCAGTGTCCATGCAGGTATGGCCGTCTTCCGGCAGCACCACCGAAAAGCCCAGTTCCACCGCTACCCGGCAGGTGGTGTCGATGCAGAACTGGGTTTTCATGCCCACAATCACCAATTGACTGACCTGCGCCGCCCTCAGTTGCTGCTGCAAGTCTGTGCCCAGGAAGCAGCTGGGGCGGGTTTTGTTGAACACCAGATCGCCGGACTCGTCGACATCCAGGCCATGCCATAGCTGCCAGGGCGCGCTGCCGGCTTCAATCGGCGAGCCTTTCGGACCAGTGTGGCGGGCGACGAAGATCGGTGCGCCTGCAGGGCGGGCACGCTGAATCAGTTGGTTGATGGTGGCGAGGACACGTTCGCGCTCGAAGGGCTTTTCCGGACCGTCGTATAAGCCAGTTTGCATATCGATGATCAGCAGGGCGTCAGTCATGGTGTTGCTCCTTGCAATGGCCAGATGGCGGAGCAATAAAAAGGCCCCGTCCATTGCTGGCGGGGCCTTGGGTTGAATCTGTGAGGTGTTTAGCGTGAACACCCACCGCAACCGCACGACCCGCCTGAGGCGGTCGTGGTGGTGGTGGTGGTGGTGGTGGTGGTGAGGTTCAGCTGAATACGGTTCATGGCTGGATCATGCTGAGAGCGGCGCCTAGTTGTCAACGAATGTATTTGAGTTGCGCGCGGCGCGTCGATGTACCACGCCACCGTTCCTCAGCTAAGTCTTTGCTTATTCAACAGAATCCCGGACAATCCGGCCCCTTCTATGGTCGGGGCGCTGCCTGTCAGGTTTTCTGACTCGTCCCGGCCGTGTAAAAGCGGAGATCCGATCGGATGAATGATCAGGCCAGTAGCGTCGACCAACGCTATGAGACGACACCTGCAACCCTCACACGCTGGAGCCGCCAGGACACCACCTGGATGCTGGGCCTGTTCGGCACCGCCATTGGCGCCGGCACGCTGTTCTTGCCGATCAACGCGGGCCTGGGAGGCTTCTGGCCACTGGTGATCCTCGCGGTACTGGCCTTCCCGATGACGTTCTTCGCCCACCGTGGCCTCACCCGTTTCGTGCTGTCCGGCCGAGAAGGCTCCGACATCACCGACGTCGTCGAAGAGCACTTCGGCATCAAGGCCGGTGCGCTGATCACCTTGCTCTACTTCTTTGCGATCTTCCCGATCCTGCTGATCTACAGCGTGGCGCTGACCAACACCGTTGGCAGCTTCATGGAACACCAACTGCACATTATGCCGCCACCACGGGCGATTCTGTCGTTGGTGCTGATCCTCGGTCTGTTGGCCGTGGTGCGTTGCGGCGAGCAAGTGATCGTCAAGGCCATGAGCCTGATGGTGTATCCGTTCATCGTCGCGTTGCTGTTCCTGGCGGTGTACCTGGTTCCGCATTGGAATGGCGGCATCCTCAGCACCGCCAGCATAGTCCCAGCCCCGTCGGCACTGCTCAATACGCTGTGGCTGGCGATCCCGGTGATGGTGTTCTCGTTCAACCATTCGCCGATCATCTCGGCCTTTGCGGTTGACCAGAAGCGCCAGTACGGTGTCCATGCCGATGAGCGCAGTTCGCAGATCCTGTCCCGCGCGCACCTGTTAATGGTCGGGATGGTGCTGTTCTTCGTGTTCAGCTGCGTGCTGACCCTGTCGCCGGCGCAGTTGGCCGAAGCGAAAGCGCAGAACCTGTCGATCCTGTCCTACCTGGCCAACCACTTCGATAACCCGACCATCGCGTTCGCAGCCCCCCTGATCGCGTTCGTGGCGATTGCCAAGTCGTTCCTGGGCCACTACATCGGAGCCAGCGAAGGCCTCAAGGGGCTGGTGCTGAAAACGGGTCGCCGCCCGGGTGCCAAGAGCCTGGACCGCATGACTGCCGCTTTCATGCTGGTGGTGTGCTGGATGGTTGCCACGCTTAACCCAAGTATCCTCCGCATGATCGAGACGCTGGGCGGGCCGATCATCGCGTCGATCCTGTTCCTGATGCCGATGTACGCCATTCGTAAGGTTCCGGCCATGGCCAAGTACCGTGGGCAGGCGTCGAATGTGTTTGTCACGGCCGTCGGCTTGGTGGCGATTACAGCGTTGGTGTATTCGTTTATTGCTTGAGTCTGATGCGGTCAAGCTGACTGCACGGCACTAAAAATGTGAGAGTGGGCTTGCTCGCGAATGCAGTGGATCGGTGAATAAATCACTGACTGACACACCGCATTCGCGAGCAAGCCCACATTTGTTTTGGGGTGTCGCTAATACCGTATTGCAGGCATAAAAAAACGCCGCGTACCTTGCGATACGCGGCGCTTCTTCACATCAACATATTAGGCTTGAATCACCGGGATGTTGGCGCTTGCTGCGATCTTGCGAAACTCAGCGATCTGGTCGAAGTTCAGGTAGCGGTAGACGTCACTGGCCATGGTGTCCAGTTTCGCCGCGTAGCCCATGTACTCTTCGACGGTCGGCAGGCGACCCAGCGTAGACGCCACTGCTGCCAGCTCGGCCGAAGCCAGGTAGACGTTAGCGCCATCACCCAGACGGTTCGGGAAGTTACGGGTCGATGTCGACACAACGGTCGAATTCGGCTCTACACGTGCCTGGTTACCCATGCACAGCGAGCAGCCCGGCATTTCCATGCGCGCGCCAGCCTTGCCGTAGATGCCGTAGTAGCCTTCTTCGGTCAGTTGGTGAGCGTCCATCTTGGTCGGCGGCGACAGCCACAGACGGGTTGGCAGCTGGCCCTTGACCTGCTCCAGCAGCTTGCCGGCAGCGCGGAAGTGACCGATGTTGGTCATGCACGAGCCGATGAACACTTCGTCGATCTTCTCGCCGGCAACGCTCGACAGCAGACGGGCATCGTCCGGGTCGTTCGGTGCGCAGAGGATCGGCTCGTTGATGTCGGCCAGGTCGATCTCGATGACTTCGGCGTATTGCGCGTCGGCATCGGCTTCCATCAGCTCCGGGTTGGCAACCCAGGCTTCCATCGCTTGGGCGCGACGTTCCAGGGTACGCGGGTCACCGTAGCCTTCACCGATCATCCAGCGCAGCAGGGTGATGTTGGAGTTCAGGTACTCGGTGATCGACTCTTTCGACAGCTTGATGGTGCAACCGGCAGCCGAACGTTCGGCCGAGGCGTCGGACAGCTCGAAAGCTTGCTCCAGCGTCAGGTCGTTCAGGCCTTCGATTTCCAGGATGCGGCCGGAGAACGCGTTCTTCTTGCCTTTCTTCTCTACAGTCAGCAGACCCGATTGGATCGCGTAGTAAGGAATGGCATGAACCAGGTCGCGCAGGGTGATGCCAGGTTTCATTTTGCCTTTGAAGCGCACCAGGATTGATTCCGGCATGTCCAGTGGCATTACGCCAGTGGCTGCGGCAAACGCGACCAGGCCAGAGCCGGCCGGGAACGAGATGCCCATCGGGAAACGGGTGTGGGAGTCACCACCGGTACCGACGGTGTCCGGCAGCAGCATGCGGTTCAGCCAGCTGTGGATGATGCCGTCGCCTGGACGCAGCGATACACCGCCACGGGTCATGATGAAGTCAGGCAGGGTGTGGTGGGTGGTCACGTCGATCGGCTTTGGATAGGCCGCGGTATGGCAGAACGACTGCATTACCAGATCGGTCGAGAAGCCCAGGCACGCCAGGTCTTTCAGTTCGTCACGGGTCATCGGACCGGTGGTGTCCTGGGAACCCACGGTGGTCATCTTCGGTTCGCAGTAGGTGCCAGGACGAACGCCTTTGCCTTCTGGCAGACCGCACGCCTTGCCGACCATTTTCTGTGCCAGGGTGAAGCCTTTGCCGGTGTCGACAGGCGCTTCAGGCAGCTTGAACAGGTCGGTAGGGCCCAGGCCCAGTTCTGCGCGCGCCTTGTCGGTCAAGCCACGACCGATGATCAGCGGAATACGGCCGCCGGCGCGGACTTCGTCCAACAGCACCGGGGTCTTCATTTCGAAGGTGGTGATGACTTCGTCGGTGCCGTGTTTGCAGACTTTGCCAGCATGCGGGTACAGGTCGATCACGTCGCCCATGTTCATGTTGGTAACGTCGAATTCGATTGGCAGTGCGCCAGCATCTTCCATGGTGTTATAGAAGATGGGAGCGATCTTGCTGCCGAAGCAGAAGCCGCCAGCGCGCTTGTTCGGCACGTAAGGAACGTCGTCACCGAAGAACCACAGTACGGAGTTGGTCGCGGATTTACGCGAGGAGCCTGTACCAACCACATCACCGACGTAGGCGATCGGGAAGCCTTGGCCGCGCATCTCTTCGATCTGCTTCATCGGGCCGGTCTTGCCTTGCTCGTCCGGCACGATGCCTTCACGCGCCATTTTCAGCATGGCCAGGGCGTGCAGCGGGATGTCAGGACGGGACCAGGCATCTGGCGCAGGGGACAGGTCGTCGGTGTTGGTTTCGCCGGTGACCTTGAACACGCGCAGGCTGATCTTGTCGGCCAGGGTAGGGCGGTTGCTGAACCACTCGCCATCAGCCCAGGACTGGATCACGGCTTTGGCATGCTCGTTGCCGTTCTTGGCTTTTTCGGCCACGTCGTGGAACGCATCGAACATCAGCAGGGTGTGCTTGAGTTGGGCCGCGGCGACAGGTGCCAGTTCGGCGTCGTCCAGCAGCTCAACCAGGGTCACGATGTTGTAGCCGCCTTGCATGGTGCCAAGCAGTTCAACGGCGCGTTTCTTGTCGATCAGGGGGGAAGTGGCTTCGCCCTTGGCCAGGGCAGACAGGAAACCGGCCTTGACGTAGGCAGCTTCGTCAACGCCTGGTGGAATGCGGTTGGTGATCAGGTCAACGAGGAATTCTTCTTCGCCAGCCGGAGGATTTTTCAGCAGCTCAACCAGGCCTGCGGTTTGTTCGGCGTTAAGCGGCTGGGGAACAATACCCAGGGCTGCACGCTCTTCGATATGTTTGCGGTAGGCTTCAAGCACAGTTATTACCCTCATCAGTGGTCCCACGGGACGCTCATCCAGCAATGAACGGCACGCATGCGCTCGGGGGCTTTTTGGGCCACAAAGCCAGCGCTGCCGGCATTTCTCACAGAAGCTGCTTTCAAAGTTTTACGCCTGCAGAACGGAGCTGATGAGGGTTGGCGAGGGCGTTGACCTACCGAGTCATTCACCATCGCCAACACCGTTCTGAAGGAACGACTGTGCTCGTGACGCTTTGAAAACAGCTTCCAGCGGATTATTGGCGCCTTACAAGGCCGGATGATTCTACGGCAAAAAAAATCTAAAGGTAAGTTGCCTCGCCAAGTTTGCAGGGTGATAGCCGTTAGACAAAGGGCTAACATGGCGCATTGTTTTGCTTATCTGCGTGTCTTGCCCATGTCCAACCAAACCATCAAGACCCCCTGCGTCGGCCTGTGCTCCACGGTTTACGGTGATCTCGTGTGCCGTGGCTGCAAGCGTTTCCACCACGAAGTGATCCAGTGGAACGGCTATAACGAAGAAGAAAAACGCGCGGTCTGGCTGCGGTTGGAGCAACTGTTGGTGCAGGTAATGGCCGGCAAACTCGAGGTATTTGACCCCAAGACCCTGCGTGGGCAGTTGGAGCAGCGCAAGATTCGCTTCGTGCCACATCAATCCGAGTATTGCTGGGCCTACCAGTTGATCGCCCGTGGTGCGCGGGTGATTTCCAACGTGGAGGCTTACGGCATGGTGCTGTTGCCGGAATTTCGCGATTGGCCCTTGCCAGACCTGCGTGACGCCATTGATCGAGAGTTCTTTATCCTGTCGGAGGCGCACTACCAGCGCTATATCGCGCCAAGCTTTCTCAAAGATGCATTTTCCAGCGGATGACACAGAACCCAATGTGGGAGCAATCGTCCGAAAGACCCCGTCAGGCCTTGCTGGCCAGTTACTCCAACTGATCCATCAGCGTGTCAGGCTTGAGCACCAACACATCACTTTCCACGGCATCCAGTATCACCTCCGCCGTATTGCCGATCAGCGCCCCGGTAATCCCTGTGCGCGCCACGGTGCCGATGATCGTCACCGCCGCCTGCCACTTATGGGCGGCGAAAGGGATCAGCACATCCGCCGGGCCTTCCTCAATGTGCAAGTGTGAGTCGTCCACATCGAACTCTGCCTGAAACGCCTTACATTGCTCGCGATAACGCTCCTCGATGGTTTTCTTGAGCTGGAAGGTCGGGTCTGCCGCCGACAACATCGGCGACGGGTGGGCGCTGATGACATGCAACTGCGCCTTGGCCAGGCTGGCGATATCAAAACCATGGTCGATGATTGAATTGTGCAGCGCTCGATGGTCTGCATCGGTGTTGCCCACATCGATCGCCGCCAGGATCACACCGCTCGTCCACGGCTTAGCCGTCTTGACCAGCAGCACTGCCGACGGGCAATAGCGCAGCAGCTTCCAGTCCGCGGGCGTCAGCAGGGCTTTTTTCAGCGGGCTGTCGGGGAAATGCTGCTTGATCACCAAGCCACAACCCTCGGCTTGCTGCACATCAATAATGGTTTCATGCAGGCTGTCATTCCAGGCCTGCTCGGTGCTGACGCTGTAGCCATCTTCCTGTAAGCCCGACTTCAGCAGCGCCAGCAGCGCCGAGTGCTCATGCTTTTTGTCGCAGACCAGCAAATGCAAGTGCGCGCCAGTGACCCCGGCGATCAGCTTGGCGCGCTTGAGGGCCAGGCTTTCCGAATGCTCGGGTTCGATGACCACCAGGATGCTGCGGATGGCTTGCATGATCGGATCTCCAAAAGAGGCGGGGGCTGGAACAACTATAGTTGCTGGCTGGCGCACGTCATGTTGATGCATATCAAGGCCCGTGACTGGTGGTCTGCGGCGGGGTCGGTATAATCGCCGGCCTTTTGTGATCCTTTTGCCCGTGAGCCCGATGAACCTGCCAGAAATCCACGAATTCCTCGGTTGCCGCACCCCTGACGCTTGGGTCCAGGCCGCGCTTGCCGATCAGGAAACCCTGCTGATCGACCACAAGAACTGCGAATTCAAAGCCGCCAGCACCGCGCTGAGCCTGATGGCCAAGTACCACGGCCATGTTGACCTGATCAACATGATGTCGCGTCTGGCCCGTGAAGAGCTGGTGCACCACGAGCAAGTCATGCGTTTGATCAAAAAGCGCAAGGTCGAGCTGCGACAACTGCACGCCGGGCGCTATGCCTCGGGTTTGCGCAAAGTCGTGCGCAGCCACGAGCCGGTCAAACTGGTCGACACGCTGGTGGTGGGTGCCTTTATCGAAGCGCGCAGTTGCGAGCGTTTCGAAGCATTGGTGCCGCATTTGGACGAAGAACTCGGCAAGTTCTACTTCGGCTTGCTCAAAAGCGAGGCGCGGCACTTCCAGGGTTACCTGAAGCTGGCGTACCAGTATGGCGACGCCAAGGACATCGCCCAGGTGATCGAGCGGGTGAGGGCGGCCGAGCAGGAACTGATCGAGTCACCCGACATCGAGTTCCGCTTTCACAGTGGCGTGCCAGCCTGACGCGACGGCCACGCCGATCAGCGTGGTGATCCCGCCCAGCAGCAGGATCACCGTCTGGGTACTCAAGGGTGCGGCGAGTACGGCAATCGCCAGGCCAGCCAATGGCTGCGCCAGGTTGTTGAGCAAGGTGATCACGCCCACTGTTTTGCCGAAGTCTTGCACCGGAATGACCCGTTGACGGGTGCTGCGCATGTACACGTTGAACATTTTGTCGAAACCGGTGACCAGCAGGAAACCCACGGTGTAAGCCCAAAGCGTGGGGCTGACCGCCATGACCAAGGCCCCGGCCCCGATCATTGAATACGACAGCCCGCCCAGCACTTTCAACGCCAGGGTGGCGCGTGCCAGGTAAAACAGAATAGCGATGGTGACCACTGCGCCGGCAGCCTGTAGCAGCGCATAGGCATCCTTGCCGGCGGCGAATTGCCCGGTCACCATCGCCGCCGACGTGGCCAGCGTCACGCCGATGATCAGGTTCACGCCGACTGCGAGGGCAATGATGCGCTTCAGCTCTGGCAGGTTGCGGATATGCCCGAATGCGATGCGCAGCGGTTGCAGCCAGATGTCCTGATGCTGTTCAAAGCTCTCCAGATTCACCGCAGTGTTGCGCTGCCAGGTCCGCATCGCCAGATCTGCTAGCACAAACAGCCCGGCAACCCCCAGCACCACCCAATGCCAGGCCCACACCTCCAGCATCAATGCCGCTACCAGCGGCCCCAGCACCAGGCCGCTCTGGTCGGCTATTTGTGAGTAGGACAAGGTCTTGGCGTAGGTGTAATGCTTGAAGATGTGCGGCATCACGACTTCGCGGGCCATGATGCCTTGAGTCGTCAGCACGCCGCACAGCGCAGACAGCGCTACCAGCCAATAGATACCGTCAAACACCCCGTAAAGCGCTACGGCCACTACGCACGCCAGTGCGCGGTAAACCTGGCTGATATGCAGGATGCGCACCGGCGAGAATTTATCGCACAGCGCTCCACAGACTGGAAAAGCCAGGTAGCGCGGCAGCGATTCGACGAAAAACGCAAGCCCGGCCCATGCGACGCTGTTGGTGGTCTGGAACACAAGCAGCGGCACGATAAACAGCAGTATCTGGTCCGCCAGCCGTGACAGGAACAGTGAGATAAAAAAAGCCAGGTAATCCTTGCGCATGCAACTCCCTGTGGATGGCGTTAAAGATTGCAGGTTATTTGTTAAAAACTCTTAAAAACATGAAGCTTGGTCGGCCGGTGTGAGCCCGCTGCGTTTGTTGCCCAGCTTGCCACCTATAATCCCCGCTCTTCAATCCGCATCTGCACACTGAGAACTTATGGAAAACCTGGGGTTGGGCAAGGTCTTGCTCGTTGAGGACGACGAGAAGCTGGCAGGGCTGATCGCGCATTTTCTGTCACAGCATGGTTTTGAGGTGCGCGTGGTGCACCGGGGCGATGAGGCCCTGGCGGCGTTCCTGGACTTCAAACCGAAGATCGTCGTGCTCGACCTGATGCTGCCTGGTCAGAGCGGCCTGCATGTGTGTCGCGGGATCCGCGCGGTGTCCGACACGCCCATCGTGATCCTGACCGCCAAGGAAGATGACCTGGACCACATCCTTGGCCTGGAGTCTGGTGCTGACGACTATGTGATCAAACCGATCAAACCCCCGGTGCTCCTCGCACGCCTGCGCGCCCTGCAGCGGCGGCAGGCGCCAGAGCCGACGGTGCGCGGCGCCCTCGCTTTCGGGCGGTTGGCCATCGACCGCAGTTGCCGGGGCGTCAGCCTGGGGGATGACAAGATCGACCTCACCACCATGGAGTTCGAGCTGTTGTGGCTGCTGGCGAGCAACTCGGGGACGATCCTGTCCCGTGATGACATTCTCAACCGCATGCGCGGTATCGCGTTCGATGGCCTCAACCGCAGTGTCGATGTGTACATCAGCAAACTGCGCGGCAAACTCAACGACAACCCGCGCGAACCGGTGTGCATCAAGACCATCTGGGGCAAGGGCTACCTGTTCAACCCGTTTGCGTGGGAGGTCTAGATGCTGCGGCTCTACATCCGCCTTTACATCATCCTGGCGCTGGGCCTGGCGGGGGCAATCTGGCTGGTTAACTACACCTTCGATGAGCTGCTCCCTGAGGCCAACGAAACCTATAACCGCGAAGCCCTGCGCGGCCCCGCCTATGGCTTGGTGGAGCAATTGCGTCCCGTGCCGGCCGAGGCCCGCGAGGTGCGCCTGAGCGAATTGCAGCAGCATTACGGTCTGCGTCTGGATTTGGTGCAACGCGATGAGTTGGCGCTGAGCCAACGCGAGCAGCACTTGCTCGCGGCCGGCCAATTAGTGGTACGGGGCGACTTCATGGAGTTCATCGCCAATATCGATGGCGGCCCGCAACTGCTCAATATCAAGCTGCCTGAAGAGCCTAAATGGTTGTACCTGTGGGCCTACGGTTTGCTGGGGTTGTGCTTGGCAATTGTGCTGTATTTCTGGGTTCGTCCGCACTGGCGCGACCTGGAGCATATTCGCCTGGCGGCACAACGTTTCGGTGACAACGACCTCAGTTCCCGCATCCTGCTGCCACGCCGCTCCACCGTGCGCGAGCTGGCGGGGCACTTTAACCAGATGGCCGAGCGCATTGAAAGCCTGATCGCCAACCAGCGCGAGCTGACCAACGCCGTGTCCCACGAGCTGCGCACGCCGATTGCGCGCCTGTCGTTCGAGCTCGACCAGCTCAAGCAACAGACCGACCCGCGCCAGCGCAGCCAATTGATTACCGACATGTACGCCGACCTCGGCGAGCTGGAAGAAATGGTCTCCGAGCTGCTCACTTATGCCAGCCTGGAACGTGGCGCCACTCAGGTCACGCGCGAGCGCATCGAGGCCCACAGCTGGCTCGACAGTGTGATCGGCAGCGTGGCCCTCGAAGCGGAAGCGGCCGGCATTCAGCTGTCGCTGCGTACGTGCGAGGTGGACTTTATCCAGATCGAACCGCGCTTTATGGCGCGAGCGGTGATCAACCTGCTGCGCAATGCGATCCGATACGCCGAGCGCCGTGTGGAGGTGTCGCTGGTCACGTTCGGCAGCGGCTATGAAGTGCGGGTGTGTGACGACGGCCCGGGTGTTCCGGAGGAAGGCCGCTCGAAGATCTTCCAGCCCTTCATGCGCCTCGACGCCAGCCGTGACCGTCGCACCGGCGGCTTCGGCCTTGGCCTGGCGCTGGTACAACGGGTGTCGCAGTGGCACGGCGGCCAGGTGCAAGTGCTGGATTCGGAATGGGGCGGAGCGTCGTTCCGGATGACGTGGGCGTATGCCGATTAACGACGCTGAAATCGACTGTAGTAAGCGGGGCAAGCCCGCTCACTGCAGTTGCTCCTGCCCTGGCCGCTGCTGCTCTCAATGGCTGCGCCCGCCAGCGCATAGCCCAGATTGGAATAGGCCGCTTGCGTGCCCGGCGGTGTGCTCAGCCAAACGCCGGACAGGCGCATCGGTATCTGCCCCATGGCGAAGCTATTGCGCAGGTGTTCGCTGGGCAAGCCGGATTGATGACTGAGCAGGCGGCGCAAGGTTATATCGCGATCGGCGGCCTGCTGACCGGTGTGAAAGGGCGAGCGCACATAGAACTCGCGCAAGCTCTGCTGGACCGGCGCATCCAGCGCCAACCGCTGTTGCTCAACCAGTTGCAGGGCCGCGCTGGCGGTGAGCAGTTTGGAGGTCGCCCCGGCCCGGAAGGCGGTGTTCGGCGTTACCGGCAGCCGCTTGGCTTTGTCGGCCATGCCAAACCCGCGGGCCCAGATCAGTTCCTGACCATTGACCAGTGCAATGGACAGGTCCGGTACATGTTCCTTGGCCATATCCCAGGGGATCCGCGTTTGCAGATAGCGGATGATCGTGCTGTAGTCGCCCTTCGGAATCGACGGCGGGGCAGGTGGCTGACCGTGACAGCCGAGACTGCCCAAGAGGCAACCGAGCAACGGAATACCGCGCAATGTGCGAAGCATGAAGAGCACCCGGCAAGTGGTTTGGATGCTCGAATGCTAGGGGCGCTGGGGGGCGGCAGTCTTTGACAGCTTTGTCGATAAACCGTCAAAGACTGTTAACGGCTGATCCCTGTGGCTCCGGTCAGTGCAATACGCGCTGGAGGAACTGCCGGGTCCTTTCTTCCCGTGGCTCATTGATGACCTGGCGGGCGTCACCGACTTCACAGATCAACCCATTGTCGAAGAATGCAATTCGGTCTGCGGATTCACGTGCGAAGGCAATGTCGTGGGTCACCATGATGAGGGTCATGCCCGAATCCTTGAGTTTGCGGATGGTGTCCAGTACTTCTCCCACCAGCTCAGGGTCAAGGGCGGAGGTGACTTCGTCGAAAAGCATGTAGTCGGGCTGCATGGCCAGGGCGCGCGCAATTGCCAATCGTTGTTGTTGGCCGCCGGAGAGGCTCGCCGGACGCATGTCTGCTCGATTGCCCAGGCCGACGAAGGCCAGGTGGTCACGCGCCAATTGCAAGGCCTGGGCTTTGGGAAGCTTCTTGACCAGGCGTGGCGCCAGTGCCACGTTTTCCAGTGCGGTAAGATGGGGGAATGCGTTGTATTGCTGGAACACGATGCCGAGTTTCTGGCGCAATTGGTTCAAGTCGGTTCCCTTGGCGTGCACATTCGTACCGTCGACCAGGATGCTGCCCCCTTGAATCGGTTCCAGGCCATTGATGCACTGCAGTAACGTGGACTTCCCCGAGCCGCTGGCACCGATCAGGCATAAGACTTCACGCTTCTGGATCGTCAGGTTGACGCCTTTGATGACTTCTATAGGGCCGAAGCTTTTGCGGACATCCTTGATATCAATCATGGTGCATTACCTTTTCAAGATGGCGGCTGTAGCGGGAAATGGGGTAGCAGATCGCAAAGTAGAAAAGCCCGGCGCCCGCCAATACCAGAAGTGCCTCGTTTGAGCGGTTAATCAGAATCTGGGAGGCTCTGAGTAGCTCGATGTAGCCCACAACGCTCACCAATGCCGTGTCTTTTGTCAGGCCAATCACCGTGCCGATCCAGCCAGGAAATAGCGTGCGAAAGGCCAATGGGGCGGATATGTGGCGCAACTCCTGCCAGTAGCTCAAACCGAGTGAGCGGCTGGCTTTTTTCAGCTGGGGCCGGATGGATTGCAAGCCCGAACGGACCAGCTCCGAGGTCAGCATGCCCATATAGAGGCTGAGGACGACGACGCCGATGAGCAGTGGACTCATCCCGAAACCTGCCATGGCAAAGAAGCTATTGACCAGGATGAACTGAATAATCAGCGGGATGCTGCGGACCACGTTGACGAAGGGGCCCAGTACAAGGCGCGCGAAAATGAACTCCTGTCGAAGCCAGCCGACCAGTACCCCGAGGAGAGTGCCAAGCACCGTCGCCAATAACGTCAGTAACAAGGTGTGCCAGATGCCAGTGAGCACAAATGGGATATCGCCCCAGTGCAAACCAGAGTATGCCAATTGGAATTGCATGCTTGCCTACCCCTTGAACACGCGCCAGAAGGTGAGTCGGGCGCCGCCCTCAATAAGCTTGGACATGATGTAGTACATCAAGGCGGCGATGATGAAGAACTCGAACGTCCTGAAGGATTCGGACTGGGCGGCCTGCGTCGCGCCCGTAAGCTCGCGCAGGCCGATGATCATGCCCAGTGAACTGTTGAGCAGGGCCCAGTTCAGCTGGTTGACGTACGGGAAATATACGATCTTGAACAACTGCGGAAATACCACATGGGTGTAGGCCGAGAACGACGAAATACCCAGTGATCTAGCCGCCGTGTGTTGTTGTTTTGGAATAGCCTGAAGCCCCCCGCGAAAGATCTCGGCCAGATAACCGGCGTTGTTGAACGACAGTGCCAACAGCATTGCCATGTAGCTGGAGAAGTGCAGCCCCAGCGCGCCCAAGCCAAAATAAATCATGTACACCTGAAACAGCGCTGGTGTATTACGAGCGACTTCGACCCAGGACGTGGCAATCGCATAGCCGAAGCCTTTTTCGTGTGTGCGCAACAGGGTCAGCGCAAGGGCGATGAGCGTGCCGATGATCATCGAAAACACGGTCAAGAGCAGTGTTGTTTTGGCGCCCTCGATAAGCTCGGGGAGCTTTTCCCAGACCATCGACCAGTAAAATGTGTATCCGAACATAGCGCAGACTCCGGGCAGGAGCAGCCGACGCCGGCCGCTCGAAGGGTGGGGTTAATAGTCCACGCCGGCAACCGTGAGCGAAGGCGCTTCGCCGTCACCGAAGTACTGCGCGTACAGCTCTGTGTAGCGACCGTTCTTGACCTGGGTCCAGACGAACGTCTTCACCCAATTGAGCATCTGTGTGTCTGATTTTTTCACCGCAATGCCGCACAGGTCGGGAGGCGTAGGGGCGACTCCCTTGATCGCCAACGTTGGAAATTGACCGCTCTGAACCAGTGCGGCGGCCGACGCGTTACCGATGATCACGCCATCTATCTTGCCTTGAGCCAGCGCCAGGTAGCCTTCGGCCTCGCTGCCGAACCCCGTATAGCTGCCATTTTCTTCATTCCATCCTTTGCGCAACGCCTGAAGCTCCTGCTCGGTGGTAGTGCCCGTGACACCGCCAATGTTGCGGCCTTTCAAGTCCTGGAAACTTTCGATATTGGCGTCTTTGCGCGTGAGCACAACGTTGGTGTAGTTCACGTAGGGCTGGGAAAAGCTCACGCTCATGGCGCGTTGGGGTGAGATCGATGCGGAAGCGATGAGGACGTCGATACGATTTGAGACCAGCGCCGGAATGCGCTCGGAGGAGGGGGTTTCGACGATCACAGCCTTCGCCCCCAGGGCAGTGGCCATGTCTTTGCAGTATTGAACGTCGTAGCCATCCGGTTCGTTGGCCTGGTTGCGAAAGCCTGCCGGTGGATAGTCGAGCTGGACGCCGCACCGAAGGGTTTTTGACGAAATGACCTGGTCCAGTGTCGAGCTTGGAGCGGCTGAGGCTATGGATGCTGTGGTGGCAAAAGCGAGCAGGAGAGAGGCGCTTACGTGGCGTGCAATGTTCATGGGAATCCCCGATTGGGTTGGCATTGTTTTTAGGGGTATGGCTTTTATGTTTACTGTATCCAATCTACATTCAGCGAAAAATCTACCAAATGTTTATTGGTGAAAGAAGGGGTTAGGGGCGCGTTTTTTTGATTACGTGTAGGAAGGCAACATCAAAATAAAAAAAATACAATTAATATCAGTAGGTTATGTTTTTTAAAAAGATGTTGCAGACTATGAACTGTGTCAGAGTTTGGCGGAATAGCAGGGAGGGGTTGACAGGCAGTGTTTAATGTATCCAATCTGCATATAATTAATTCAATGGATTAATTCCAACGAAAACTCTTTCAAAGGCACGTTTTTTCCATCTGAAAAGGGTGTGACTCATGAGGCACGTAATCGTCATTGGCGCCGGCATCGTGGGGTTGGCAGCCGCGCATCATTTGCTGAGGGAAGGCGTCAGCGTCACTTTGATTGACCGCGACCCTGAAGGCGACAAGGCCTCGTTCGGTAATGCCGGTGGTATCGCGGTTACGGAAGTCATTCCCACCTCGGTGCCGGGATTATTGTGGAAAGTACCCGGTTGGTTGCTGGATCCATTGGGCCCCTTGGCGATACGCCCGAGCCATGCGCCCAGGCTGATACCGTGGCTGCTGCGCTTCTCCAGTGCAGGCAAGCCCTCGGAGGTCAGGCGCATCACGTCTGCATTGGCGGCGCTTAACGCCCGGGTCTATGAAGACCTCCTGCCACTGCTCGCCGAACATGACCTGCACGAAGAACTGCAGCGCCTCGGCGCACTGACGGTTTACGAGAAAGCAGAGTCATTCGACCAGGATGCCGCGCAGTGGGATCTCAAGCGCGCCTGCGGCGTTGAGGTGCAGACGGTGAATGGCGACGAAGCACGCGAAATCGAACCTGCGCTTGGCCAGTCAATCACCCGTGGTGTGTTCACCCCTCAGTGGTCGCACGTCAAGGACCCCAAGATCTTAGTGAACAAATTGCGCCAGTCACTGGTTGCCCAAGGCCTGCGTATTCAAGTGGGTGAGGTCTGCGGCATACGGCCTGGCTTGGGGGGTAGCGCTGCGTCCGCGGGTCTTTGCGACGGTCGCTGGCTCCTGGCTGACAAGATCGTGGTCGCCGCCGGCGCGTGGTCCGGTCTGCTGGCTCGGCACCTTGGGGACAAGGTTTTGCTGGAAAGCGAGCGAGGTTACAACGCCACGCTGCCGGCGCCAGGCGTCACGTTGTCCAGGGAGGTTATCTTCGCGGAGCGCCATTTCGTGGCCACGCCGTTGGGCTGCGGCTTGAGGATCGGTGGCGCCGCTGAGTTTGGTGGGTTGCACGCGCCAGCGAATTTCAAGCGCTCGCAGGCCCTGGCCCGGCTGGCCGCTCGTTATCTTCCCGGGCTGCAGACGGAAGGGGGTACATGCTGGGCCGGTCATCGCCCGGCCACCCCTGACAGTCTGCCGGTAATTGGCGTCTCGCCGCGTCATCCCTCTGTTATCTACGCATTCGGCCATGGTCATCTCGGCCTGACGCAGGCAGCAACAACGGGTCGATTGGTCAGCGATATTGCCTTGGACAAACCCGCTCTGATCGACCTCGCCCCGTATGCAATCAGCCGTTTCAACTAACTCGTTCAAAAGGGAGTTTCTATGTCTCGTCGCACGTTCTTTTGCATCGATGCGCATACCTGTGGCAATCCAGTGCGCGTTGTTACCGGTGGAGGGCCTGTGCTACCCAATGTTTCGATGGCTGAAAAACGCCAGATTTTCCAGCGTGAGCATGATTGGGTTCGCAAAGCCTTGATGTTCGAACCCCGTGGTCATGATGTGATGTCGGGTAGCATTCTGTATCCGTCGTCGCGTGAGGATTGCGATATCGGTGTGCTGTTCATCGAGGTTAGCGGGTGCCTGCCAATGTGTGGTCACGGCACTATCGGGACGGTGACTGCTGCGCTGGAAGCAGGCCTTGTGGTGCCGAAGGTTGAAGGCACGTTGGCCATCGAGGCGCCTGCGGGCCGTGTTGCGATCGACTACGTGAGAAATGGTGCGTCGGTTGAGCAGGTCCGTCTCTACAACGTCGCCAGTTACCTCCACGCAGCCGATGTGCAGCTCGATGTGCCCAGCCTGGGCAAATTGAATGTCGACCTGGCGTATGGAGGGAACTTCTACGTCATCATCGAGCCGCAAGCGGGTTGGCAAGGCCTGGACTCAATGGCGGTCAGCGAAATCGTTCGATTAAGCCCCCTGGTACGGCAGGCTGCGCAGGCGCTGTTGGCGCCGGTTCACCCGCTGGATGGCCGTATTCAGGGGGTGAGCCATGTCATGTGGTGCGACAAACCCAGGAACCCTCGCGCCCATGCGCGCAACGCCGTGTTCTATGGCGACAAGGCCATCGACCGTTCGCCGTGCGGCACCGGCTCCTCGGCACGCATGGCGCAACTGGTCGCGCGAAACCGCTTGAAGGCGGGTGACGAGTTTGTTCACGAGAGTATCATCGGCACGATGTTTGATTGCCGCGTTGAGTCGGCGACCGAGGTTGGCGGTTTTTCAGGCATCATGCCAAGCATTGCCGGCTGGGCCCAGGTAACCGGACACAACACGATTTTTGTGGATGACCGCGATCCATTGGCGCATGGGTTTCAACTGGGCTGAGGCGAAGGGCGTGGCCCCCTCTATTGACGGAGGGGGCGCGCGCTTGCGTTTAAACCCGCGTGTCCTTGTCGCGTTTTTTTTTGAGCAGCGTGACAAGGTCAGTGCCTGCGCGCTGAATGTGCTTGCGCAGAAACTGGACCGCTTTCTTGGTATCGCCTTGCTCACACAGCTTGAGCAGCTCGCGGTGGTCGACTTCGGCTTCTTTTTTTCCGCCAGTCAGCAACAGTTGCAAGCGGATGTAACGATCCGTCTGAATGTTGATGCCTTGAACAATGGCGAGCGTTTGCACGCGATCAGCCGCTGCGTACAGGCTTTCATGAAACAGCCAGTTGAGCTTGCCCCATCGCGCAACGTCATCGTCCGAATAGGCGGCCTCGAGTTGCGGGAGCAGCTGTTTGGTCGCCGCGAAATGCGCCTCCGTCATTCGCGGCAGTGAGCGTTCCAGCAGCTCTGACTCCAGCAAGGCTCGCAGATCAAACAACTCCGCGATCTGCTCCAGGGGGATGGATTTCACCACGGAGCCTTTATGAATCTGAGTCGTGATCAGGCCGGACGCCTCCAGCTCCTTGAACGCTTCGCGCACCGGCATGCGGCTGACGCCATACTCGGTTGCAATCGTCTCTTGGATCAGCGACTCACCTTCTTTGAACTCTCCATTGAGAATCCGCTCACGCAGTGATTCCGCCAGGGTATCGGGCAAGCTTTGACGTTTGATGCGCAGGTTGGGCAAAGGCTCTTTTTTAGGCATTCTTCAGCTACTGACAGGTGACTGGATCCAGGATTCGAGATCCTCATCGGCCGATCATACCTCAGCCACACAAATGTAGGACGCTTCCAGTAATCGAGCGCGAAACATTTCAATCCTGCTGATCCGTCAGGGTTCAACTGTGCCGTTCATCCTCCGGCAGAGGCCTGACGGATTGCTGTCCTGGAGTGCCGGAGGGAGCAACGCCTGGGGGAAATCCTGGTAACACACGGGCCGCAAAAATCGATCGATCGCCAGGCTGCCAACCGAGGTGGTGCGAGGGTCTGATGTGGCCGGGAAAGGGCCGCCATGGACCATGGCATGACAGACTTCTACGCCTGTACCAAAACCGTTGAGCAGAACGCGCCCGGCTTTTCTCTCCAGCGTCGGCATCAGCGCGCCAAGGGCAGGGTAGTCGTTGGCACTTGCGTGAACCGCAATCGTCAACTGACCGTCCAAGGCTTCAAGTACCTGCTGCAAAGTATCTGCGTCGGGGCAGCGCACAATCAAGGATGATGCGCCAAATACCTCGGCACGCAGTTCTGCGTTTGTTAGAAACGCGTGCGCACTGGTGGCGAACAGCGCCGCCTGTCCTTGAAAAAGCTTACCGGGTCGGCCTTGGCCAAGCAGCTCGACACCAGGCTGCGCACTCAATTTCTTAACGCCATCGCAATAACTTTCGTAGATCAGGCGCGTCAGCATGGTTGCCGCCGGTGCTGCGCTAATAGTAATGATCGCTGCGTGTTCGAAAACTTCGAGTTGCGGGCCCTCCAGCGCCACTATTAACCCAGGGTTCGTACAGAACTGGCCTGCACCCAAGATGAGCGAGGCAATGAAGGCGTCAGCGATGGCTCCACTGCGCTCGGCCAGCGCATGGGGCAGCAGCACGACAGGGTTGATCGCGCTCATTTCTGCATAAACCGGAATCGGCTCCCTGCGTGCCGCCGCGATCTTCATCAAGGTGACGCCTGCCCGTTGCGAGCCTGTGAAGCCCACCGCCTTGATCCGGTGATCGGCAACCAGGGCCTGACTGATGCCATGCTGCGAATCGAATAACAGGGAAAATACGCCTTCCGGCAGCTTGCATTCGCGTACGGAGCGTTGAATTGCCTGGCCCACCAGCTCAGACGTTCCTGGGTGCGCCGAATGCGCCTTGACGATCACTGGGCAACCGGCAGCCAGTGCAGAGGCGGTGTCACCGCCTGCGACGGAAAACGCCAGCGGAAAATTGGAGGCAGCGAACACGGCAACCGGGCCAAGGGCAATGTTACAAAGTCGGATATCTGCACGAGGCAGTGGCGTGTGTTCCGTGCGTGCCGGATCAATGCGCACATCGAGGAAACTGCCATCGCGAACCACGTATGCGAACAGAGCAAGCTGGTTGACAGTGCGTGCGCGTTCGCCTTCGAGACGCCCACGCGGCAGGCCGGTTTCGGCCATGCAGCGCTCGATCAAGACATCGCCCAGTGCGAGGAGATTACGCGCAATGGTCTCCAGCAACACCGCGCGGCGCTCTAACGATGTCTCGCGGTAAGTATCGAGCGCCGCGTTCGCGAGGGCGCAAGCAGTTTCGAGGTTATCCAGAGTCGCACCACCAAAATCAGGGGATAAGGTTTCGCCGGTGGCAGCGTTGACTCCCCAAATCAGCCCGTTTTGGCCGCGAACCTTCGACTGGCCGATCAGCATCTCACCTGTAATGGACATAACGAGCCTCGCTCAATGGAAAATGAGTGTGCAACGGTTGGGTATTTGTTAGCGAAGCAGGCCCCTTGCCGTGGCGAAGGGGCCGGTGGGGTCACCCGCGAACGGCGAGGGTGTCGATAGCTTTCTGGACAGTGCTGATCACGTAATCACGCTCCTGGCCGACCAGCGCCAGGCGCGGCGCGCGCGTCCACTCTGGAGCGCCGTAGACCAGATGCTCGGCCAACTTGATGTACTGCACGAGCTTGACGTGCACATCCAGGTGAAAGGACGGCGTGAGGATGTGGTACAGCGCGCGGGCCTCGCTGAAACGTTGCTGGGCGCAGAGGTCAAAGAGCTTCACGCATTCTGCCGGCCACACGTTGGTCATGCCGGAGACCCAGCCGGTCACGCCCAGCGCGCTGCTTTCGACGATCAGGTCGTCGACCCCGCAAAAGATACTGAAGCGATCACCGAATGCGACATACATGTCCGTCACGCGTCGGATATCGCCGGTTTCTTCCTTGATGCAGACGATCTCCGGTGTATTCACCAGATCTGCCAGGATCGCCGGGGTGCAGTCCACGCCGTAGGCGATCGGGTTGTTGTAGATCATGATCGGCAGGTCGGTGGCACTGGCGATGCCCTTGTACCATTCCACGGTCTCACGAGGGTCGGTCTTGTAGCCCAGGCTTGGGAAAACCATCAGGCCTTGTGCGCCGAAGCGCTTGTACAGCGCCGCGTTTTTCTTCGCCGTTTGCAGGGTGATCTCGGCCAGACCGGACAACACCGGCACGCGTCCCGCGGCCACTTCCACGGCCGCGCGAATAACCGATTCGCGCTCCTGCAGGCTCATCGACGCATTCTCGCCCAGCATCGGCAGGACGATAACGCCAGAGACGCCATTGATGATCAACCGATCAATACTGGCTTGGGTTGCGGCCAAATCGACCTCGCCGTCCTTGGTCAGTTTGGTCGTGACCGCGGGGAAAACGCCTTTCCAGATTGCCATTTCAAGTACCTTTTTTGTTGTGGTGGGACTGCTGTTAAATTGTCAACTGTATCCAATCTACAATGTTGAAATCTGACCCGTCCACTCAAGGCTTTAATTTTTGTATGGCAAAAAAAGTCAGTGGCGTTTAGCGGGTCAGCCCGTGCCGCTCATGCCACTGGGCGATGGATTCTTCGGGGTACTCATCGAACTGCAGGTCGCCCTTGCGCCGCGCGACCTCCACCCACGGCGCCTTCGATCCCAGCATCAGGTGCGTATGGGTTGGCGGCACCGGCAGCGGCGTGTCGATGGCCGAGGCAAACGGATGAATCGGCTCCGGCCATTCCGGGCTGAACAGCCACAAGGCACTGCCGTACCGCGAGCAGAAATGCCGTTCAGCGGTGCTCACATGGGCACGGCTGACGCCTTCGGGCTTGAGCTTGGCGTGGCAGATCGAAATGGATTTGCGCCCGTGCACCTTCAGGTTAATGGTGTCACCGGCCAGGTTGATTGCATAACCGCCGCCGCCCTGGGTCTTGCGGCAGATCGAGCAGTAGCAATGCTGGTAAGGGTAGGGGTGGGCACTGGTGAGACTGAACTTGACGGCACCGCAATGGCAGGATCCTTCAAGCTGCATGGGTAACTCCTCAGGTGAGTATGTAACAACACTTTGCTAAAACCTTAGCCTCAGGCAAGATTCACCGCTTTGTTTTCAGGGAAGACGCCCATGATTGCTCAGTTGCAGAGCGCTGCCGCGCAAATCCGTCACGCTGTGCGTGCCGCCACCGAGGGCTTGGTTGGGCGCGAGCAACTGGCCGAACTGATCGTGCTGGCGGCCGTGGCCCAGGAGCACATCTTGGTGATCGGGCCACCCGGCACTGCCAAAAGCGCGGTGGTGCGGCGCGTCGCGCAGTCGATGGGCGGGCGCTACTTTGAATACCTGCTCGGGCGCTTTACCGAACCGTCCGAACTGTTTGGTGCGGTAGACCTGAAAAAACTCCGCGAAGGCACAGTGGAAACCGATGTCAGTGGCATGCTGCCAGAAGCCGATATCGTGTTTCTCGACGAAGTCTTTCTAGGCTCTACCGCGATCCTCAATACCTTGCTGGGCGTGCTTAACGAGCGCCGCTTTCGCCGTGGCCATACCCAACTGCAATGCCCGCTGCGCGTGTGCGTCGGCGCCGCCAACGGCCTGCCGGACGATGAAGCGCTGGCGGCCTTCGGCGACCGTTTTCTGTTGCACCTGTTTGTGGAGTCAGTGCCGGATAATCAATTGGAAGCGATGTTGGCCGGCGGCTGGCAGTCGGAGCAGCGGCCGGTGCAACAACTGCTCGGTCTTACGCAACTGGACACCCTGGGCCAGGCCTTGAAAAACGTCGATCTGAGTGCCGTCCGCCCAGCGCTGGCCCAGGCTATTCGTCGCCTGCGCGAAGCCGGTATTCAGTTGTCGGACCGGCGTATCGTCAAATCCCAGCGCCTGATTGCGGCCGCCGCGTTGCTCAGTGGGCGCCTGGAGGCCAGTGACGCTGACCTGTGGCCGCTGCTGTACGTGCTGCCGACCCAGGCCACTCAACAACACGGCCGAGAAGTGTTGCGCGATCTGTTCGCCGCCTCCAGCAACAGCCATCTGTTCAGTGCGGTGGAAGAGGCCACGTTGCAGCCGATGTCACGCTTGAATCGCCTGCTGGAAACCGCCGAAGACTACCTCGCCCGTACCGAACCGCCGACCAGCACTGTGCTTGAAGGCCTGTTGCGCGAGATCGATGCCAACTTCAACAGCCAGACCATGCCCGAACCGTTGCAGCAGGCGCGCGGGCAACTCACCCGATTGCTGACACCCACCGAATGAGTGCGGTAATCCAGCCCTGGGCCTGGCGTTCACGGCCGTTGCCCGCCGAGGCTCAGGCTGCCGTGGCCTGGGGGGAGGCTGCACGGCATTTGCACCGGCGTCTCTCGCTACTTGCGGCCGAGCATGCCGCACGCCTGCAAGCCACGGCCAACGGTGACGTGCTGGTGGTGACGGGCGTGACGGCCGATCTGCCGTGGGTCGACGGTGTGGCTTATGCCGCCCCCAGCACCCGCGCGCCGGCACTCTGGTTGCCGACCAGTTGGCAACCGGATGTGCCGGAGGACCTGCTGGGCCAGGCCTTGTCGGCACGCTTCAAGCGTTCGCCCTTGCTGCTGTGGTGCGAGCCCCAAGCGGTGGTCCCGTTGGACCGCCTGCTGACGGTGTCACCGGCGCATCTGCAACGCATCGCCCGCTATTGGGGAATTGCACATGCAACTGCCTGAGGCCCTGCAACCCTGGCGGCAATGGCTGGAATGGTTTGCCCCGCAACACTTACCTCTGTTCGCCGACTTGCTGGGTCGCCTCAACCCGCTGCTGGGGCCGCTGCGTGGCCTGCACCAGGGCGGAGTGCCGGAGCCTGACGGCCTGGGCGATCTGCACCGGCGTGGTCCCTATGAGCGGCTGCTCTCCAGCGAATGGCTGCTGGCCGATGAAGTGCCCGACGAATTCCTGCGCCGCGCGGTCGGCGGTGAGCATATGTTCCTCGCCCCGCAGTACCGTGCCCGTGAAGCGAATCGCTTGATTGTGGTGATGTTTGATGCGGGCCCCTTGCAATTGGGGGCTGCGCGCCTGGTGCACCTTGCGTTGTTGATGTTGCTGGCGCGGCGTGCCGAGGAGGCTGGCGCGCAATTGCGTTGGGGCATTCTGCAAGGCGCGCCGGTATTGCATGAACTGGATTCACCGGCACAGCTCAAGCGCCTGCTCGAGGCCCGTACCTACGAGACCGTGAGCGATCGCCATTGGCAGGCGTGGCGCGACTGGCTGGCCGATCAGGCGGCCGGTGAGTGCTGGGTGGTCGGGCAGCGCTTGCCACACACCGATCCCAAGGTCTGCACCCACCGCGTGCAGATTACGCGCAGCCTGGATGGGCGCAGCCTGTCGTTCGCCTTGCAATCGCGGCGCGTCTCGCTGCCGATACCGGATGAGCAACAAGCGGTGCGCCTGCTCAAGGGCCAGTTCGATAATGAAGTCCACACGCCTTCGCCGACGGCCGCCGGGCGGGTGGCTCGGGTTGCATTGACCCTGCCGCCGGTCATCTCCGGCTCCGGCAATTATGTGGCACTGCGCATGCTGGACGAGCCCGGCATGGTGGTGATCAAACTGCCCCACAAGAACCAGAAAAAAGCCCTTGAGGTGCGACGTCGCCTATGGGGGAAACAGCAGCATGTGCTGGCTACCACATTCCACTATCGCAGCCTTGGCGCGATGTTGAGTGAGGACAATACGCTGCACTTCTGGAACATCCCCAGTCTTGATTCCGTCCCCAAGCCGACTCGCGAGGAAATGCACCTGCCACCAGGCACCGCGACGTTTCTGCCGGCGGTGTGGCTGCGTGGTCAACTGTCCGAACGCCTGTATGTGCTTGATACAAAAGGCCAGCTTGCTCGCTGGCAGCGTTCCGGCCAAGGGCCGAAGGGCGAGGCTTTCGCGGTGACGAGCAATGTCATGGGGTTGGCGCAAGTGGACGCGTTAACGCTGGTCTACGCCCGCAGTGAGGGCGGGCAACTGGTGACATACTCCGCCTGGGCCGAAGGTGAAAAGACATCCGGCTACGCGGTGGGTGCTGCGGCCGGGGTCAGCCAAGTGTTGTTTGCCGCCAGCTCGAATTGGAGGTACGCCTTTGGCGGGTGCGCATTACTCACTCACCATGGCGGTCACCAGAGTTGGCGCCTGGTGACCCCTGACAGCTTCCCCGCGAAAAAGGCGCATATCTACCTGGCCCCCGGCTGGAAAGCTATCGGCCTGCATCATCAGGTAGCAGCGCAAGAGCGCTATTCACTGGTGCTGCTGGGGCCGGACCAGCACACCATTGACCTGTGCAGCGACGGGCAACAACAGACGCTGTTCACCACCTCGGCGCCGATTGCCCGAGCGAGTTTCTGCCCCATGAGCGGCCTGGTGGCGGTGCTGACCACCGCCCGGGAATTACTGGTGTTCAACGTTTCCGAGCGCGCCATGCGCTTGCAATTGATGTGCGACCTGAAACAAGAGCCTACCAATGCTTGAGCACAACTCCCTGCTGATCCGCCGGCCGCTGTTGACCGGGCATCAGTATATCGACGGCCTGTGGTTGCCCGCCGAACGCTTCGCGCTGCAGGAGCGGGCTTGCCTGATCCTCGGTGAATGGCGCACAGGCGCGGCGGCCTACCGCTTTGCCGACGGCGATTTGTTGCAGTTCAGCACGCCAGTCGCGTTGGATTGCCAGACCCTTGCCTGTTGGCCGCTGGTCCGCCAAGGCCGTGGCCTGTGTTCGGCACGGCTGGCTTGCGAGGAACTGCGTGCCTTGCCGGCCGCTGACCTGTGGCTGGTGCGCGGCAGCCAGGTACACGCCCTGCAGTTGCGTGATGCCGAGGTCCTTGAACCTGGGCTGTGGCTCGATATCAGCGCCTGCACACTGCTCGACACCTTCGATTGTCATGCGCCCAGTGCGCAGTCTCTGCCCGAGCCGCTCGTCACCGATGTGCGCGAGATTCTTGGCGGACTGGAACCGGTGAGCCCCGAGCAGGCGGCGGTGATACAGGCCTTGCTGGAGCCTCGGCGCCCGGCGCCCAAACCGCAGCCCTCCAAGGCTGAGCACGAGTCGGGTACGCAGGCGCCAGCGCAAAAGCCGGCGTTGAAACTGGGCATCACCCTGGCGCTGATTGCCGGGTTGATCTGGATGGCCAGTCAATCTACACCGTTGACACTGGATACTGGCGCGGACAAAGAAGACATCGCCCGCGTGATTCTGGGCATGCTGCTGAGCGCTATTGTCTTCACCGGCTTGCTGATGGGACTGAACAGATTTCTGAAGCGAGGTACACAGGCCGCCCGTGCTGTGCCGCAAGCCCCGGCTAATCCAGGTATCCCCCAGCGTGCCAGCCCAGGTCGTCACAAACCGGCGGCCTGGCGCCGTTGGCTGACTCGGCTGACCCAGCATTCAACACTCTCCAAGCTGTACGGCAAACGCCAGGCGGCGTACATGCAGCGCATGCTGGACATGTTTGAAAACGGCGATTTCGCCGAAGCCTTGCGCCATGCCATCCCCTTGGGCGGCCAGCAGCCGAGTGACGAGCAAGCCTTTGGCACGCCGCAGCGCCGCCAGGACCTGACCCTCAACCAACAGAGCGGGCCCAGCCGTACCTACCGGTTCGAAGAAGGCCTGACCGAGCACCTGCGGCAGGTTTATCGGCGCTCCTACGAGCGCCTGACCCGTGAGGGGCGTATCGAAGAAGCGGTATTTGTGCTGGCGGAGCTGCTCAAGGAACGCCAGGAAGCCCTCGATTACCTGGAGAAACGCGCCCGCTACCAACAGGCTGCCGAACTGGCCTTGGCCTGGGACATGCCGGCAGCGGTGATCGTGCGTCTGTTGTGCGTGGCCGAGAACTGGCAGCGAGCCTTGCTGGTGGCGCGTCGCGATAATGCGTTTGCCGATGCGGTGGTGATGCTTGAAGCCAAACAGCCGCAGATAGCCGACCGTCTGCGCCTGGAGTGGGCTGAATCGCTGGTCGCCAAGGGGCTGTGGCTGCAAGCAGTTGAAGTGGTCTGGAGCCTGCCTGAAGAGCGCCCGCGCGCTGCGCAATGGCTGCTCAATGCCGAAGCCGCCGGTGGGCGCCTGGCGATGGAGGCGTTGGTCAAACGCGCGATTCTACTGCCGCAAACCATAGACGCGTATGGCGCATGGCTTGAACAGTTGCGCGACGACCCCGCCCGTTCCGCTGAGCGAGATGCCTTGGCACAGGCCTTGTTGGCGCACAAGTCGGAGACGGCCGCGCTGGCTTGGCTAGCGGGTGCAACCGTGCACGCGATTCTTGCCGATCAGCTCAGTGGTTGCGGGGGGCTGAACTTCAATCAAATGCGGTCATTGGTCAAAATGAGCCGGGATAAATTGTTGCAGGCGGACTTGCCCGGCCAGGCACTTAAACGTCCTCCCGTGCGGTCGCTCCAGCGTGTCGGCGATGCCGTGCAATGGACCGCGCCCGCCATGGGCAGCCGGCCTGTGCAGGATGCGGTAGCGTTGGATGACGAGCGTTATCTGGTCGCGCTGGGTGAGGCCGGTACGGTGGTCACTGACGCCACCGGAAAGCCGCTGTTTCATTTCGCCGTGCCGGCGCAGCGGATCGTCCTGGCCCACAGCCGGCACATGGCGCTGGTGCTGACCCGACGCGACACCGTGTGGCGCATCAGCAAGCTGGACCTGGTCAACCGTGCCGCCACCGACCTTGGTGTGCTGGTGCTGGACGTGTTCGCCAACGTGTTTGACGGCAGCACTTGGACCATCGGCCAAGGCCGGCAATTGCGTGTGGTCGATGTGGATCGCGGCTTTGAAACCCTTTGGCACGTGAGCGATTTGCCAGGGCCGGTTCGCGTCCTCAAAAGTGATGAGCACAACGAGTACCTTTGGCTCTATGACCCGCTTGAAAGCTACGAACGCTGGCATTATCGCCTGCCAGAGCGGCGGTTGGCCGGGCGTGAGCTGCTGCCGTTGCTGGTGGACGAGGGCAATGCACTGTTTTGTGCGCTCAATCAAACCGTTGAATATTTTGTCAAGAGCAGCGACGACGAAGAGCCGGTGCTGGTCATCAGCATTGACGGCAACCGTAAGGGTTATCGCATGGTCGGGTGCGATGAAGCGGTGTTCGACGGCGACCCGTTGCGCATCGCCCTGGACACCGAGTGGCTGGTATTTGGCTACGTTGTCAGCGAGCGCGACACCCGTTGGCACTTTATCCATCGCGCCAGCGACCACCTCTGCGCAGTGGTGCAGTGGCCCCGGTACGAGGTGAATATCCGTCGTACCGGGGACGGCTGGCTGTTATTCGACGACCAGGGGCGTGTGAGTCACATCAGGGTCGAAGGCGCCAGCCAGCGTAACCTCAGCCTGCACTGATCGAGCCTGGTATCAACGTCTGGTGCTGCGATGCCGCGACTAATGATCTGTGGATGGTCCTGATTGGCCCATCGTTCGACTTCACGCGCAGCCTGCTCTGCCGAATAGCCCTGGGTGTGCCTCAGATGGTTAAGGAGGTTGTAGACATCGTCATCAGGGTTTTTCATGATTCGAAAAGACAACAAGTCGTTGACTGCTCTAAACAGGTTCAGGGCAAGGCATCGCCGCTCCTGCCAGGGCTGGCTGTAGTAAAGGGATGACGGCAAGTGAATATTTTGGACCATGTACGTGAACTCCACGCAAACCTGGAGTCCGCCGGCGTTTTGCCACAGGTTCTCGTAGCCTTCGATACCTGGCTGGGTGTTATGTGTGCGGTGCATTAACGCCGTAGTACAGGGCAAAAGGTAATTCAAATATTGTTCGCCAACCCGCTGCTTCCATAGCCGCGGCATCAGACGGGCTGCTCGTCGGATGCTATTCGCCAACTCGGCGCCAGCGTCATCGTCGAGCGGCTTGAAGTATTTTTGCAGGGTATCCATTTCCAACCGAGTCCCAGTGACGACTACTACGAGTGGTTACTCGCAAAGCACGGGTAAACAGCGCCCGTGCAAATGGTAGTCGTCTAATTGCCCAGCACACTCAGAATCGCATGCGCTACTTTCACCCGTTCCGCATTTGGATAGTTCTTGTTCGCCAGGATCACCACGCCCACATCCTTGCTCGGCACATACGCCACGTAGGCGCCAAAACCACGGGTCGAACCGGTTTTGTTGTAGAGGGCGTTGGTTGGTGGCGCCTGAGCGGGACTTAGCCAGTTCACCTTGTGTGGCTCCATCGCCATCGATGTAGAGTTGCCATCAATCAACGCTTGTAACTTGATCGGGTAGGGGTAGTACTCCCAGCCGAGCCCTTGGGTCATGCCATTTACGGTGTAGTAGCCGGTATGCGTGGTGGCGATTGCCTGTTGCAACGGTTTCCCCAGCGTTTGCGGGTGCATGTTCACCCTCACATAGTGCGCCAAGTCCTGGGTGCTGGTTTTGATGCCATAGGCTTCGCTGTCCAGCGCCCCAGGGCCGACGTGTACGGGTTTCTGGTCCTTGTCGTAACCTTGGGCATAGAGATTGGCTTTGTCGGGAGGCACGCTGACATAGGTGTTCTTCAGGCCCAGTTGGGGCAGTAGGATTTTCTCCATGGCCACGTTGAACGGCTCGCCGAGGCTTTGTGCGCTCAGGTAGCCGAACAGGCCAATGCTAGGGTTGGAATAAAGACGCTGCGCACCGGGCGCGTACGCAGGTTTCCACTGCTGGAAATAGCCGAGCATGGTGCCCGCGCTGTCGGCAGCGTCCGGAAACTGCAGCGGCAGGCCGCCTGGCGTGTAGGTTGCCAGTTGTAGCAGGCTGATGCGGTCGAAGGCGCTGCCCTTGAGTGCTGCAAGGTGCTGGCTGGCGTTGTCCGACAGCTTGAGCTTGCCACTGGCCTGGGCGTAACCCCCCAGTGTGGCGGTGAAGGTTTTGCTCACCGAACCGATCTCAAACAACGTGTCTTGGGTGACGGGTTGCTGGGTGTCTTTATTGGCGATGCCGTAATTAAAGTATTGCACCTTGCCTTTATTTACCACAGCGACCGATAGGCCAGCGATGCCGTGTTGCTGCATCAGGGGTTCAACGCTATTGTCCACGACCTTGCGCAAATCGGTGTTGGCCATGCAGGTGCCGGAGGCGAACAACAAGGCCGAAAATAAGAAGCTTCGTACGTTTAAGTGAGATCTTTCGCACATAGTAATCTGGCGTCCATGTAAGTGATGGGCTAACGATCAGTGCCTGCGCAGGCGCCGCAAAGTTAGGCGGATTCTTGCCTCTGGGCAAACAATGATATTTCGCACCAGCCATTAGAAAATTTGGGGTCAAACATGCTGCGTTCCCATCTGCCCCTCAATGCCCTGCGCGCATTCGAGGCTTCAGCCCGGCATTTGAGCTTTACCCGCGCAGCTATCGAGTTATGCGTGACTCAGGCGGCGGTCAGCCATCAGGTCAAGAGCCTGGAAGCGCAACTTAATGTCACATTATTCAAGCGTCTTCCTCGAGGCCTGATGCTCACCCGTGAAGGCGAAACCTTACTGCCGGTAGTGCGTGAGTCGTTCGACCGCATCGCCCAGACGCTCAGCCAGTTCGAAGGCGGGCACTACCGCGAAGTGCTCACCGTGGGCGCAGTGGGCACCTTTGCGGTGGGCTGGTTGCTGCCACGCTTGTCGGGTTTTCACGCGTGTTACCCCTTTATCGATCTGCGGTTATCCACCCACAACAACCGCGTCGACGTGGCCGCCGAAGGCCTCGACTACGCGATCCGCTTCGGCGCGGGAGCCTGGCACGGCACCGATGCCTGCGAACTGCTGGAAGCGCCCCTCACCGTGCTTTGCGTGCCGCAACTGGCCGAGCAACTGCACACCCCTGTCGACCTGTTGAAACACACCTTGCTGCGCTCCTACCGCGCCGATGAGTGGAGCCTGTGGTTCCAGGCCGCTGGCCTGCCCGCCGACACCCTGGTGCCGCGCAGTATCGTGTTTGATTCCTCGTTGGCAATGATGGAAGCGGCCTTGCAAGGAATGGGGTTGGCATTGGCGCCGGCAATGATGTTTTCGCGCCAACTGGAGAATGATGTGATTCGCCAGCCGTTCGACGTCGGCATCACCACCGGCAGCTATTGGTTGACGCGTTTGCAGTCGCGGGCCGAGACGTCGGCGATGTTGGCGTTCAAGGGGTGGTTGCAGGAAATGAAGATGCAAGGCTGAACGTGCTTATTTTTGAAATATAATGAAACATTTGCTCAGGGCCTTCGCTCTACAGCAACACCTGTACTGAGTTATTCCATGAAAATACCACGCCCCTGCGCCCGTATGCCCCACCTGATCCAATTGCGAAACCTCAAGATGGCGCGCTCTGCTCACGCCTACGTACGTGGCAGCACGGTGCAATTCTACGAGTGGCTGCACAGCCAGACGGGTCGACGTTTGCCCCACGGCCCGGCGATCTGGATCTGCGGCGACTGCCACGCCGGTAACTTGGGCCCTACGGGAGACACGAAGGGCCGCATCGATATGCATATCCGTGACCTTGACCAGGCGGTGATCGGTAACCCGACTCACGACCTGGTGCGCTTGGCCTTGTCCCTGGCCACTGCTGCGCGCGGCTCGGACCTGCCTGGAGTAACCACTGCGCGCATGCTTGAAGAAATGATGGGCGGCTACGAACAGGCGTTCAAGGACAAACCCGACGCCGCGCCGCCGCGCCCGTCCCAGGTCAAGGCGAGCATGCGCACCGCGGTGGAGCGCACTTGGAAAAACCTCGCGCGTGAGCGTATCGAGAACGCTCGGCCGACCATCCCGCTGGGCAAGCACTTCTGGTCGTTGTCACGGGCCGAGAAGGTTGCGCTGGAAACCCTCTGTGCCTCGGATGAAGTCCACCAGTTGGTCACCTCGCTCAAGGGGCGGCCCAAGGACGCCAGGGTTGAACTGCTGGACTCGGCCTACTGGGTCAAGGGTTGTAGCTCCCTCGGGCTGCTCCGTTATGCCGTACTGCTCGGCGTGGGTGACAAGGGCGATGAGGAATATTGCCTGATTGATATCAAGGAAGCCGTCGGCGCTGCTGCACCCCGCGCGGCACGGGCGAAGATGCCCAGGGATAATGGTCGTCGAGTGGTGGAGGGCGCGCGTCAGCTCTCTCCGAGCCTGGGTGAGCGCATGATGGCAACGCGTTTTCTGGATCACGGATTCTTCATCCGCGAACTGCTGCCCCAGGACATGAAGTTGGAGCTGGACGAATTGAACGAAACCGACGCCATGCACGCCGCCGGTTACCTGGCGCGGGTCGTGGGCATTGCCCATGCTCGGCAGATGGACCGCGATACGCGCAAGGACTGGATGGCGGTGCTTCAGGAAAACCGCTCCAAGCAACTCGATGCGCCGTCCTGGCTGTGGACCAGTGTGGTGCAACTGGTGGGTAGCCATGAGCAGGGGTACCTCAACCATTGCCGCAGATATGCCCTCGAACATTGACCCAACACCGTGTCGGCGCTGATACGCTAGCGCCTACACGGTGTTGGCATCAAGCAAGGTACTTGCGAAACCATCCCAGCGTCCGCTCCCACGCCAGATTCGCCGCCGCCTCGTCATATCGCGGCGTCGAGTCGTTATGAAAACCATGATTGGCGCCTTTGTAGGTATACGCCTCATAGTTCGTGCCTGCAGCCTTCAGCGCCGTCTCATACGCCGGCCAGCCCTCATTGATCCGCGTGTCTAACTCACCGAAATGCAGCATGATCGGCGCCTTGATCCGTGGCACGTCCTTGGCCTCTGGTTGGCGCCCATAAAACGACACGGCCGCGCCCAGTTCCGGATAAGCCACCGCCGCCGCATTGGCCACGCCGCCGCCATAACAGAACCCAGTGATGCCGACTTTGCCGGTGCTGCTGTCGTGGTGCATCAGCCATTCGATGGCGGCGAAAAAATCGTTCATCAGCTTGGTCGGGTCAACCGTCTGTTGCAGCGCCACGCCTTTTTCGTCGTTACCGGGGTAGCCGCCCACCGAAGTCAGGCCATCCGGCGCCAGGGCGATGAAGCCAGCTTTGCCCAGGCGCCGGGCGACGTCTTCGATATAGGGGTTGAGGCCACGGTTTTCATGCACGACCACCACGGCTGGCAACTTGCCCGCGGCCTTGGCCGGGCGCACCAGGTAGCCGCGCACGGTGCCGTTGCCTTTGGGCGAGGGGTAGGTGATGTAGTCGGCAACGATGTCCGGGTCGGTGAATTTCACTTGTTCGGCCAGTGCGTAGTTGGGGCTGAGGGCTGCGAGCAGGGCCGAGGCGGTAAGGCCACCCAAGGTGAACAGCGCGGCGCGGTCGAGAAATTCGCGGCGGTTAATCTTGCCGTGGGCGTAGCCGTCGTAGAGTTCCAGCAGTTCGGGGGCAAAGTCTTTCGCGGTGAGACGAGTCATCGGTGCGTCCTCGATTAGCGGTGGCAGTCAATGTAGATCAGGATCAGCCCTCACGCCCATGGGCGGCCGCTGCCAATTGGCCGGTATCGACGCGCACGAAAACCGAGTCACCCATGGCGGTGAGCACGTCGCCGGCGTACACCTCGCAGATCACGCGGGTCTTGCGCCCCACGTCGCCCTCGACCCGTGCGCGCAGGGTGAGGATGACGCCCATGGGCGTTGGCTTGATGAATTTGATGCCCAGGTTGCCGGTCACGCAGTCAATGCGGGGCAGGTTGCCGGGTTCGCGCCCCTCGGCGCGGTAGTGGTAGGCCATGGCGGTCCAGTTGGAATGGCAGTCCACCAACATGGCGATCAGGCCGCCATAGACCAGGTCGGGCCAGCCGCTGTATTTTGCGTCGGGCCTATGCTCGGCGATCAGGTGGATGCCGTCCGCGTCCCAACGGCTCTTGATATGCAGGCCGTGGGGGTTGCTGCCACCGCAGCCATAGCAGATGCCGTCCGGCGCGGTGAGGTCCTGAAGCGAAGGGGAATGCATGGAGCGTCCTTATTATTCTGGGGCGACTACTCTGTTTAGCAGGACAAACGCCTGATGGGAATAAATCCCTGTTAAAGCGTGTTGGCTCGGTGCCTGTGTCTTTTCCTCTGCGGAGCGTTGCATGAAACGTCGAATGCCCTCGGTCGCCATACTGGTCCTGATCCTTGCGTTTTATTCCAGCGCCCAGGCGGTGGAGTACAACGACGTCAACCGCACCGCCAGCCAGATCAGTTTTACCTATAAACAGTTGGGGCAGCGGGTGTACGGCACCTTCAGCGCGTTCGAAGGCTTCTTGACGTTCGATACGCAAAAGCCGGAAGCCGGGCATGCATTGCTCAAGATCCAGCTGGCCAGCATCGACGCCGGCAGCCCGGACGCGAATGACGAGCTGCAACGTGCGTCGTGGTTTGACACCGCGACTTATCCAGTGGGCGTCTACGAATCCATCGGCGTCGCGGTCCTGGGGGATAACCGCTTCAAGATCAGCGGCAACCTCACCATCAAGGGCATCACACGCCCAGTGGATGTCGACGTGGTGCTCAAGGAGCAAAGCGGTATCGGCGTGTTCGACGGCGAATTCATCCTCAAACGCGGCGATTTCAAGATTGGCGAGGGCGAGTGGGCCGGCAACAGCGTGGTGTCGAATGACATCAACATCAAGTTCAAGATGGTTGCCCCGCAGCGTTAACCGGCGAACTTCTTCGCGCCCGCCACGCAGCCGATCACCGCGACCGTCACCAGCACCATGCCCAGGCTGACCTGCTCATGCAGCAAGCCCGCCGCCAATGCCAGGCCGAAAAACGGTTGCAGCAATTGCAACTGGCCGACGGCGGCAATGCCCCCCTGGGCCAGGCCGCGGTACCAGAACACAAAGCCGATCAACATGCTGAACAACGCCACATAGCCCAGGCTCAGCCAGGCGGGCAGGCTGATGCCGCGCACGCTTGGCGGTGCCAGGAGCAGGCTCAAGGGCAGCACCACCGGCATCGCCACCACCAACGCCCAGCAGATCACCTGCCAGCCGCCCAGGCTGCGCGACAACGTGGCGCCCTCGGCATAACCCAGGCCGCAGACCAGCACCGCCATCAGCATCAGCAAATCGCCGGCGGGTGCGGCGTTCAAACCCTGGGCAACGGCATAACCCATCACCAGCACGCTGCCCAGGATCGAGAACAACCAGAACACCGGACGCGGGCGCTCACCACCGCGCAGTACGCCAAATACCGCGGTCGCGAGGGGGAGCAGGCCGATAAACACGATGGAGTGGGCCGAGGTCACGTACTGCAGCGCCAGTGCGGTCAACAAGGGAAAGCCGATCACCACGCCAAGAGCAACAAGAGCGAGGGGCACCCATTGGGTGCGCGCGGGGCGTTTTGCCTTGAACCACCACAGCAGGCACAACCCCAGGCTGGCGGCGATGGCGGCACGGATCATGGTGAGGAACACCGGGTCGAACTCCATCACGGCCAGCCGTGTGGCGGGTAAGGAGCCGCTGAAAATCACCACACCAATAAAGCCATTGACCCAGCCTTGGGTGCGGGTATCCAGGGTGCTGAAGGGGGATGTGCATTCCATGAGGAGGCGCCCGAATAATGAGGGGGTTGCGTTCAAGCCATCCTAGGGGCGAGCATTAAGACAATCAAAAAATTGTCATGGATACATCCCTATGCCGCGCGCCCGCTATAAATCGTTGGTCGACACGTTTGCAGAGGGCATCCGTTCGGGGAAAATGCCGCCGGGTACGCGTCTGCCGACACACCGGCAACTGGCCGCCGATCATGGCCTGGCACTGGTGACCGCAAGCCGGGTTTATACCGAACTGGAGGCCATGGGGCTGGTCAGCGGTGAAACCGGACGCGGCACCTTTGTGCGCGAGATCTCGCTGCCGCCAGGGCAGGGCAGTGGGCAGATGACGGTTGCGGCGGGCATGCTCGACCTCAATTTCAACTATCCCTCACTGCCAGGCCAGGCGGACCTGCTGCGCACGGCGTTGCGCCAGTTGGCGCTGTCCGGCGACCTCGAGGCCCTGTTGCGTTACCAACCTCACGCGGGGCGTTTGCATGAGCGGGCTGCCGTCGCACGGCATTTACTGAGCCGAGGCCTGACGGTAGAGGCCGACCAGGTGTTGCTGGTCAGCGGCGCCCAGCACGGCTTGGCGGTGACGATGATGGCGTTGCTCAAGCCGGGCGATGTGATCGCGGTCGATGCGTTGACCTATTCCGGGTTCAAGGTGCTGGCCGAGACCCTGCATTTGGAAGTTGTCGCGATCCCGGTCACGCCCACCGGCACGGACCTGAACGCCTTGCAAAACCTGTGTCGCAAACGCCCGGTGCGCGCCGTGTACAGCATGCCAACCCTGCACAATCCCCTTGGCTGGGTGATGGACAGGGACCAGCGCGAGCAATTGGTCTCCATCGCCCGGCAGCACAATCTGATGATCATTGAGGACGCGGCCTACGCGTTCCTGGTCGAAACCGCACCGCCACCCGTGGCCACCCTGGCGCCGGAACGCACGGTGTATGTGGGCGGGCTCTCAAAAAGTGTCGCGACCGGTTTGCGCGTGGGGTTTGTCGCGGTGCCAAGTGACTGGGTTAAGGCACTCGAGCGCACCATCATGGCCACCACTTGGAACGTGCCCGGTGTTATGAGCGCCATTGCCGTGGCGTGGATCGAAGATGGCACGGTGGCGCAACTGGAAGCGCAAAAGCGCCAGGACGCCCAGGCGCGGCAAGCCTTGGCGGCGCAGGTGTTGAAAGGGCTGGCCTACACCAGCCATCCTTCGTCGTATTTCTTGTGGTTACCCCTGCCGGAGGACGCGCGCGCCGACCAGATCGCCATGGCCTTGCAGTGCGACAATATCTCGGTATCCACCGCCGAGCCGTTTGCCGTCACGGCTTATGTGCCCCACGCGCTGCGCCTGGCGCTGGGTTCGGTGGACCTGTCGGCGCTGCGCGAGGCGCTGCTGAAAGTGCGACGGGTGGTCGAAGCCTACTAAAGCGTCTGGCGCCGCATTGTCAGGAGTGCGCTGCCGAAGAAAATAAACGTGGAGCCCACTGCACGGTTGACCCACTTGGCAAAAGTCGGGCGTGCCAGCAAGCCCTTGGCCTGAGAAGCGAGCAGGGCATACAGGCTCAGCGTCATTACGGACAGCGCAATGAATATCAGGGTCAGCACCAGAAACTGCGGAACCAGCGCGGCGTTTCGGTTGATGAACTGTGGAAATAGTGCGGTAAAGAACAGCACCGCCTTGGGATTGGTGACCGCCGTCAGGAACGCCAGTTTGTAAAGCTTCCAGCGGCTCGGTGGCTGGACGCGCCCAGGCGCTTGAGCATGGGTTGCCAGCGCAGGACTCTGTTTGAACAGCGTCTTGGCGCCGAGGTAGAACAGATACCCTGCGCCAATCAGCTTCACGCCATTGAAGACCCATTCCGAGCTGACGATTAACGCGCCAAGCCCGAGCATCGCGGCAGCCGACATACAAAACAATCCGCTGGCATTGCCTGCGCTTGACCACAGTGTGGTGCGCGCGCCGTAGGCCAGGCTGTTGTTCAGTGCCATCAGGATGGCCGGGCCGGGGCTTGCGATGGCAATGGCCGCGACAAGGGTGAAGGCCAGGATCGAGTGAGTGTCCATATTCAGGCTCGGTGAGTGTCGGGGCTTTGATGCTAACCCGTTACCCACCGTCCTGGAGAGTGATTTTCGGGGTGCGTACTCAGTATTTGTAAGCCTGGCGCCCGATCAGCAGCCACTTGCCTTCCTGCTTCTGCCAGACCTGGAAGTTGTCGATATCGGTCGGCATGGCGTGCGCGTATTCAATCCACAAGGCAAGGCCATCGGGCATATCTCGTTGCCCGAACGCTGCCCCAACCTGTGTTTTGGCGGCCGCGAAGGTAACCGCCTGTTCATGGCTGGCAGCCATTCGATCTATGCGCTGTTCGTGAATACGCGAGACGCGGGTTTCGGCGGGTAATGCAAAAAAACCACGCTGAACATCGGTTGACCGGCGTTCAGCGTGGCCTTTTGACGCTATGCTGCAGCCTCCTGAGGCATCAGAGCGTCAAGCAAATGGACTTCAATTGGCACAGCGATCCCATCACTCGCAGCACCCCCGTGACCCCACACTATAAAAACACTCAAAATGTACGCCGCTTCATGCTTGAGCACTGCGGTCCGGGGTTCAAGTTTGACCGTCCCTTCATGGCCTGGATTCGCAACGACCAGCCCAAGACCCTGGGCGACGTGGTGGATGAGTGGCAACGCAGAAACGAGGATTCACGCCCATGACACCCGATGAAAAATACCAGGCCGCCCAGCAACGCCTTGGCTATCAGCTGGACGAACTCAAAATCGGCGGCAACTACACGCCGTTGGTTCGCGACGGCAACCACCTGTACATCAGTGGCCAGATCCCCCGCGTCGGCGATGTAATCGTGCTGCCGGGCAAGGTTGGAGCAAGCCTGACCGTGGCCCAGGCGCAAATCGCCGCCGGTATCAGTGCCTTGCGTTGCTTGGGGTTGCTCAAGCAGGCGTTGGGTTCACTGGACCGGGTCAAGGCGATCCCGCGTATCACCGTGTATGTGCGCAGTGCCGAGGATTTCGATCAGCAGAGTGAAGTGGCCAACGGCGCGTCTGACTTGTTACACGAGATTCTCGGCGCTGCCGGGTCGCACACGCGTACGTCGGTGGGGGTGATGCAGTTGCCGAAGTCGGCGGCGGTGGAGGTCGATATGATTGCGGTGGCACACGATTGAGCGACCGATGATTACCCAGGGAATGGCGGTACTGATCAACTACGGCACGTATCTGGCGCCGGGCCTGCTGCTGTTTTGCCTGTGGCTCGCACTCACGCCCAAGTCGCTGACGGGTATGCGCGTCCTGATTCTATTGGCAGCGTTTGTGCTGATGCGCGATGTGATGACCCCTTTGGGCATGTGGTCGCTTGGCACCGAAGTGCAACTGGCATTCACGGCAAACACCTTTGTATTGGCAGCCCTGGGTGGCTTCTCGGTGCTGTTGATCGTCTTGCTCGTGCGCGTGGCGCCAGACTTGTCGCCGCTTATCCTCTGGTCCAAGGGGCATTGCGCGTCAGGCCTTACGGTCGGGATCGTGGTCGGGTGCCTGATCGGTGTGCCGCTACGGTTTTACCAGGGTATCGAGGTGTCAGCGATCCCGGGTTATTGGGTATGGCTACCGGGGATGGTCGTGCTGGCCTATGGCGCCAATGCCTTGGAAGAAGTGTTGTTTCGCGGTTATTTGCAAGGTTATCTGGAACAGCATGTCGCGCCCTTACGCGCCGCACTGGCCAGCGGCGTGGCGTTTGCCGCTTGCCATGCGTTCCTGGCACTGAGCGTCACCCAATTGGGCTGGCCGGTGTTGCTGTTCACGCTGATCGAAGGGTTGGCCTGTGCGCTGGTGCGCATGCGCTATGGCGTGTTGGCGGCGACGCTGACCCATGGCACGGCAATCCTGCTGGTTGCCGTGCCCCACCTGGCTTGATGTGAAATGCAGGCGCAAAGGTGGGAGCGTTGAGTCAGTTACATCGGCGTCAACGGCGGTGTGCGCGGCGGAATCTGGCGTTTGCTGCCCGTCGCTTCATACGCGCAAGCAAACCGCAGCAGCGCCGAATCATCATAGGCGCGCCCGGCGAATGTCAGCCCTATCGGCATGCCGATATCCGCCATTACGCCCATCGGCACGGTAACGGTCGGCACGCCCAGGTGGCGGATGGCGAGGTTGCCGTTGGCCACCCAGACGCCGTTGCTCCAGGCGATATCGGCCGAGGCTTCGTTCACGTCGGCATCCGCCGGGCCCACGTCGGCCACGGTGGGGAACAGCACCGCGTCGAGGCCGAGCTTGTCCATCCAGGCTTCCAGGTCGATTCTCCGGGTTTGCTCCAATCCGCGCAGGCCATCGGGGACGGTGCTGATCTGGTCCCACGGGGTGATGCCGCGCTCGGCCATGCGCACGTATTCATCCATGCCGGCGGCCAAGTCGTCCTCACGGTTGGGCAGGGTGCCCGGGTCGTGGGGGAAGATCTTTGGCCCGTCCACATCCGCCAGGCGGTTGAGCGCCGGGTCGTTGTTGGCGCGCAGGAAGTCGTCAAACGCCCAGGCTGACAGTTCCCACAGTTCATCGTGGAGGAATTCCTTGGACACCAGCCCCCGGGTGAACACGGTAGGTGCGCCAGGGCGGTCGCCTTCGCAGTTGGACACCAGCGGGAAATCCACATCAATCACTTCCGCGCCGGCCGCTGTCAGCACCTGGCGTGCGTCTTGCCACAGGTCGATCACGCTGGCGCGGGTGTTGATTGTCTGCCCGGTCGGGCCACCGATTCCGGGTTTTTCGCTGGTGCCTGCGTCGGGGTCGGCGTTGATGTACATGCGCGGCACGCCAAAGCGTTTGCCCGCCAGGGACTCGGCAGGCGCCGCCAATTCAGCGTAGGAAGCAGGGCGCACCGAGGTGACGCTCGGGATCGGCACCCACGGCTGCAGGCGCCACAGGTCGCCACGGGTGTCCGGGTCTTCGGCGACCACCACGTCGAGCACTTCCAGCAGGTCGGCCATGGTCCGGGCGTAGGGCACCACTACGTCCATGGTCGGCGTGAGCGGCCAGTTGCCGCGCACCGAAATCACCCCGCGGGATGGGGTGTAGGCGCACAGGCCATTGTTGGACGCCGGGCCGCGCCCGCTCGACCAGGTTTCTTCTGCCAGGCCAAAGGCCGCAAAACTCGCCGCCGTCGCGGTGCCAGCGCCGTTGGACGAGCCGGAGGCGAACGGCGCGGTCAGGTAATCGGCGTTATACGGGCTTTCTGCGCGGCCATACACGCCACGTTGCATCCCGCCATTGGCCATCGGCGGCATATTGGTCTTGCCCAGGCAGATGGCACCGCCGGCGCGCAGGCGCTCGATGGTGAACGCATCACGCTGCGCGACCAGCTTGGCAAATGCCGGGCTGCCGGATGCCGCAGTCAGGCCCTTGACCAGGTAGCTGTCTTTGGCGGTGTAAGGAATGCCGTCCAAGGGCCCCAAGGTTTCGCCTTTGGCCCGGCGTGCATCGCACGCTTCGGCTTCTTTCAGCGCTTGGGGGTTGCGCACCACCACGGCGTTCAAGGCGGTGGCGGTCTGCGGACCGTCATAGGCATCGATTCGCGCCAGGTACGCCTGGACCAGTTCAACGGCCGTGGTCTGGCCGGACTCAAGCGCCGCGCGCAATTGGGCAATGGAGACTTCGGTAACTTGCATCACGTGTTTTTCGCCGCCTTCAAGTGGGGGTATGGCGGCAGTCTACGTACAGATATTTCACAAAACCAGCGCCGCATAATCCACATAGGCGCCGCGCATCACCTGCCAAGTGGCGTCGTCAGCGGGAATCAGGTGTTCGATACGCAGGGAGGTGAGGGTGATGTCCTGGGGCATGCCGAAGGTAGTGAAGGTGGACAAAAAGCTCAGCTCGCCCTGGGTTGAGCGCAGGCGGGTCAGCACCAGCGGTGGCAGGTGCGCGGGCAGTTCAGCGTTCGTCGGGGTTGGCAGGCTCGCCAGCAGCGCGGCCAGGTCCGGGTTGCCCAGCGCCTCGCGAGTAGCACGCTGCCAGGCCAGGGTGCGGATCTCATCGGCATTGACCAAGTGATCGCCGAGGCCACCCGCCTGCAGCAGCGTGGTCAGCAGGTTCAAACCTTCAGCCGTCTCGGGCGGGCTACCCACTAAAGCAAACAGCACGCTGGTACTGGCATTCGCCGCGAGCACTTGCCACTGGCTATCCAACAGGATCGCAGGCGCTGGGTTGTTGGCGTGCAATACATGGCTGACCGCTTCGCGAATCGCGGCCATGGCGGGCGAGGCGAGCGGTGTGGCGGTGTAGCGCGGAGCGAATCCGGCCGCGAGGAAGACTCGGTTGCACTGGTCCAACGGTGCCTCCAGCGCCGTCAGCAGGTTATGCAAGGTGGCTGGGCTCGGCTTGGCGCGGCCTGTTTCGAGGCAACTGAGGTGGCGCTGGGAAATACCGGTGATGAGCGCCAGATCGAGTTGGCTCAGCTTGGCCTGTCGGCGCCATTGGCGCAGTTGCTCGCCGGCAGTAGAAGGGGTGTCCATGGCGTGGTCATGACCTCCGAGGTCATTGCGAAGGGCTGAACCTTATCACTAACTTAAGCCTGCATCATTCCAAGGAAGCGACCATGAGACGACCCTATATTGCCCTGGCCAGTTTGCTGGGATTTTCGCTGTACACCCTGGCGACGATGCTGACGGCGGAGCAGTCGCTGCTGGCATTTGGGCTGCAACTGATGTCGCGGCCGGACACGGCGCAGGTGGTCATAGACCTGTACTTGATGGCGGTGCTGGCGTGCGCGTGGATGTACCGGGATGCGCGCCGGCGAGGGCGGTCGATGGCTTCGGTGGTGCCGTACTGGGTGCTGACGGCGGTGCTTGTGTCGGTGGGGCCGTTGCTCTATCTCGTGGTGAATGGGTACCGCGATGAATGAGCTTTTGCACGTCTACGCGCTGTGTGTGCTGGTGCTCTGCCTGAAGATGTTTGCGATTTCCTGCTATCAGGGCTTTTTCCGGATACGGGGTTTCGCATTTACCAATCGTGAGGATGCGGCGTTCTTCAATCGCGTTGTGCATTCGGAGGAAGTGCCGCAAGTCGCCAGGGCCGCCAAGGCATGGGCGAATGACTTGGAGAATATCCCCCTGTTTTTTGTGTTGGGAGGACTGTGCGTGGCGCTGGGGGCGTCCAGTTTCCCCATTGTCTGCTTATTCGCCGGGTTTACGCTGGCGCGGTTGGTGCACACGGTGACGTATCTGGCGCAGTGGCAACCTTGGCGCACGTTGGCCTATGGGGTTGGCGTAGCGTGTCTCTTTGGGCTGGGCGGCATGCTGGTGGCCGGGTTGATATGAACAGCCGTCGTGTGGAGTGGCTATCAAGCCTCTCCAGTTGCAAGCAACGGCACCGTTACCCGAAACTCCGTACCCCACTGCGATGTTGACGTGACCTCGATCGAACCCTCATGGGCCGCCACGATCTCAGACGCGATGAAAAGCCCCAGTCCAAGGCCTTCCGCAGGGCCATGTTCAATCACCGAGCGCTGCGAAAAACGCCCCATGGGATTGAAAATGAACGGCAGCACATCCTCCGGAATCGGCTCGCCTTGATTGTGAACGGTGAACAGCAGGCGGCCATCTGAAACCGCAAGTCGCACCGTGATCGGCAGGCGAGCATTGCCGTGCTGCACGGCGTTACTGATGATGTTGGAGAACACCTGCTCCATGCGCGCGCCGTCGAACGCACCAAGTGCGGGCGCTGTTGTTTCATATTCGAGTTGCGCGTGTGGGTGAAACGAGCGCATTTCTTCGACGATGCGTTCGCAAAAGGGGGCCAGGTCAATGTCCATGCGTTTCACGGGGATGCCGGGGCCCATCTGGCAACGGGTCAAATCCAGCAGGTCGCTGACAATTTGGCTCGCCCGTTGAACACTGGTGTAAATCTGCCCGGCGACTTTGTTACCGCGCTCCCCGACCTCTTCCGAACGCCGCAGCATGTTGGCGCCTAGCAGAATGGCGCCCAAGGGCGTGCGCAAGTCATGGCCGAGGATACCCAAGAACACATTGCGCGAGGCTTCCACCGCCCGCGAGTAACTGGCAATGGACTCCGTGAGGGCTTGATCGATGGCTTCGTGAAAGCGGTTCATGTCATCGATATCCCGTGGCGTACCGTGTTTGACCTGCCGGAGCCACTGGCTGAGCACGCTGGTGCGCAGCGCGCGGTATTCAGACACCATCTGATCAAACGAAAAACCCGCCATCAAGCGCGTCATGGCATGGGTTTCGGCCGGGCTTTCGTGTTCGTCCTGCGGTGCGAGGCCCTGGGCCTTGTCGATTTGCTCCTGCGCGGTCTGTGCGCTGCGCAGATCCTGCGCAATGGCCCGCAGCATCTGTTCGGCATGATCACGCAGGTCTATACGGTTGAGATCGGCCCCGGGGGTCTGAATGGTCCGGGCAAAGTCCTCCCAGGCCTGAAGGATCGGCTCGAGGTTCTCAATAATGAAATCTGCCAGGCGCATACGGGTGTTCCTTGGTGGGGCGGCAAGCGTGAACGCACAGGAAGCCGCCAAACAAGGATTTAAACATGGATTGGCCTGCTCAGCATGCGCAGGCGTTCGTGCCTGCGCATGCCGTAGACGTCAAACGCCTTTGGTTGACGGCAACACTATCGTCAGGATGCCGACCAACGGGAGGAACGAGCAGATTTTGTAGACGTATTCGATGCCGTGGCTATCGGCCAGCAACCCCAGCAACGCTGCACCAATCCCGCTGAAGCCGAACATCAGGCCGAAGAATATCCCGGCGATCATGCCCACATTGCCCGGCACCAGTTCCTGGGCAAACACCACGATGGCCGAGAACGCCGAGGCGAGCACAAAACCGATCACCACGCTCAGCACCGCCGTCCAGTACAGGTCAACGTAGGGCAGCGCCAGGGTGAATGGCGCGGCGCCGAGGATGGAGAACCAGATGACCTTCTTGCGGCCGATCTTGTCGCCAATCGGGCCGCCCGCGAAGGTGCCGACGGCAACCGCACCAAGGAACAGGAACAAGTACATCTGCGAGCTGGCGACGGACAGCTGGAATTTTTCAATCAGGTAAAAGGTGAAGTAGCTGGTCAGGCTGGTCATGTAGAAGTACTTGGAAAACACCAGCGCAGCCAGCACCACCAAGGCAAAGGTCACACGGCCTTTGGACAAGCCATGGGTGGCTTGGCCGCCTTGCTTGAGCTTGAACAGGTTGAGGTGGTTACGGTACCAGCGGCTCAAACCGTAGAGCACCAGGATCGCGAACACCGCGAACAGCCCAAACCAGGCGATATGGCCCTGGCCGTAGGGAATGATGATTGCCGCCGCGAGCAACGGACCCAGGGCGCTGCCGGTGTTGCCGCCGACCTGGAACGTCGACTGCGCCAGGCCGTAGCGCCCGCCAGAGGCCAGGCGTGCGACGCGCGAGGTTTCCGGGTGGAAGGTCGACGAGCCGACACCGACTAAGCCGGCTGCGATCAGGATGGCCGGGAAGCTGCCGACAAACGCCAGCATCAGGATGCCCATCAGGGTGCACACCATGCCCGCTGGCAGCAGCCACGGTTTAGGGTGGCGGTCGGTGTGGTAGCCGATCCACGGCTGCAGCAACGAGGCGGTCAACTGGAAGGTCAGGGTGATCAGGCCCACCTGGGTAAACGACAGGCCGTAGTTGGCCTTGAGCATCGGGTAGATCGACGGCAGCACGGCCTGGATCAGGTCATTGATTAAATGCGCCAGGGCGCAGGCGCCAAGGACGCGCATGACCAACGGGCTGGCCTGGGGCGCAGTGGTTGCAGCGGCGGGTGACGCAGTGAGGGTCGACATGCAGGCATTCCATTCAAGGCGGCGAACACAGGTGGCAACTTCTTAAGGTCGCCATCCAATACAAAATGATTCGGGAGCTATGCTAGATTCGCCGCAAATGCCTGTCTCGCGAAATTCGGGAGGCAACTATCGCAAAAAGGGCGAAATGATCAAGTCACTGGATGTTTTTCTACAGGAGATCGACGAGGGCGATTGGGCTGTCATCAGTTCGGCCACCGATTATCCGGAGAACTGGGTGATCCCCGACCACAGCCATGAGAAGCATCAACTGCTATACGCCACCGAAGGCGTGATGGTGGTGCACTCGGCGCAGAACCAGTGGACGGTGCCGCCCAATCGCGGCTTCTGGATGCCCAGTGGGCACGTCCACTCCTTGCGTTGTGTAGGCCCGTTGAAGATGCGCAGCGTCTTTGTCCGTCCCGACAGCTTTCCCAACTTGCCCACCGAAACCAAGGCCGTGAGTATTTCGCCCCTGCTGAGTGAGCTGATCAAGGCGTCGGTGAGCTTGAAACCACCGTATGCCGAGGACTCCCGGGATGCGCGCATCATGCACCTGATTCTGGACGAGCTGGCGCTGTTACCGGCGTTGCCGCTGTTGCTGCCGCTGCCTGCCGACCCGCGCGTACACCGGATCTGCCTGGCGTTGCAGGATGAACCGGGCGACGCCTCGACGGTCGCGGACTGGAGCGAGCGCTTGAACCTTGACCAGAAAACCATCCAGCGCTTGTTCCGCAAGGAAACCGGCATGACGTTCGGCCAGTGGCGCCAACAAGCAAGGCTGCTGTTGGCGCTGGAGCGCATTGCGGTGGGCGAAAAGGTGATCGATATCGCCTTGGAGCTGGGGTATGAAAGCCCGAGCGCATTCACCAGCATGTTCAAGAAGCAGTTCGGCAAGACGCCCAGCCATTTTTTCAGGTAGCGCCCGGCGTTATCCCTGCACGATGCCGGCGTGCACGCCCAACAGGCGAGTGAAGGTTTCGATATCCAGGGGGTGACTGAGGAAATAGCCTTGGCCCTCTTCACAGGCCACGGCCTTGAGCAATGCCAGGTGTTCAGCCGTTTCCACGCCTTCGGCCGTTACGGTCAGTGCCAGGGCCCGACCCAGGCCGACGATGGCCTGGATAATCGCCTTGTCATCATCACTTTCTTCCAGCCGGGTCAGGAAGCTGCGGTCTATCTTCAAACCGTCGAACGGGAACGTGCGCAGGTAGCTCAGGGATGAGTAGCCGGTGCCGAAGTCATCCATGGCGATGCGTATGCCCAATTGCTTGAGCGTGCGCATGACCTCCAGCGCCCCGGTGGCATCTTCGAGCATGACGCTTTCGGTGATTTCCAGTTCCACGCGCGCGGGTTCGATACCTGAGGTCTTCAGGGCCTGCCGTACGCGCTTTACCAGGTTGCCACGCCTGAATTCCATGGGTGACAGGTTCACCGACACAAAAAGATGCTCGGGCCACTGGGCGGCGCATTTACAAGCGGTTTCAAGTACCCAGTCGCTCAGGGCCAGGATCAGCCCTGACTCTTCGGCGATCGGAATAAAGGTGTCCGGCGTGATCAGGCCGCGCAACGGGTGTTGCCAGCGCACCAGGGCTTCCGCGCCGACCATCTGGCCGTCGGCGATGCGATAGCGCGGTTGGAAGTGCAGGCGCAGCTCTGCATGTTTGATTGCAAAGCGCAGGTCGCTCTCCAGGCGTCGGCGTTCAATGATCCGCGCGTTCATATCGCCGGAGTAGAACCGCCAGGTATTACGGCCCGCAGCCTTTGCCTCGTATAGTGCAATATCGGCGTAACGCAGCAGCTCCGTGGCTTCGCGGGCATCATTGGGGGCGAGGGCGATGCCAATACTGGCGCTGACGAACACCTCTTGCTCGTCGATTCTGATCGTGCGCTCGATCGATTCGATCAAGCGCTTGCACAGGGCTTCGACCTCGTCTTGAGTGCCTGCATCGCTCAGGATCAGCACAAATTCATCACCACCCACACGGGCGACCAGATCACCATGGCGCACGCAGGCGGCCAGGCGGGCCGAGACTTCGTTGAGTACCCGGTCGCCGGCAGCATGCCCGAGCAGATCGTTGACCGGTTTGAACCGATCAAGGTCCAGGCTGAGCATTACCAACGGCTGCGTTGAGGTGGACAACTCAGCTGCCGACAGCGCCGTACTCGACAGCGCCTTGAACTTGCCCTCCAGGAACGCTTGCAGCCGCGTGCGATTGGGCAGCCCGGTGAGGGCGTCATGCTGGGACAAGAACTCGATGCGTCGACGGGACTCGACTTCTTCCGTCACGTCGGTGGCCGTCCCGCGAAAGCCGCCACACGGCATCTGCCGCGCTGACAGCCGTGTGCTGCGTTCCAGCCCCAGTGCATCGACGTATCGGCACTGCACACTGATATCCGGGCGGCGTCCGGGGGTGCTGAGCCATTGCGAGAGCAGGCCGGTCTCGGTCTCGAGCAAGTCGTTCATCGTCGCACCGATCCACGCATGCCGCGCCAACCCGGTGACGCCTTCGAAGCGCTCCGACAGGTAGGTAAAGCGCCAACTGGCGTCGATTTCCCACACCCAATCGGAACTCGCCTCTACCACATCGCGAAAGCGTGCTTCGCTGGTCGCCAGGGCATTCTGGCTGTTTTGCAGCGACGAATGGCTAGCGTCCAGGGCGAGCGCGGCCGCCGTGGTGCGGCGTGAAATGACCCAGCTCATCACGCATACCAATAACGCTGCCAGGCCAAGCAGGGGCAGGCCGACGCCCATCAAGCGCAAACCGGGTCGGGCCGGCTCCCAATGCAGGCTGCCGGCAGCACCGTTGTCGCCGAGGGGGAACAGCAACGTCTGGCCGATTTCATCAGGGGTGGCGATGTGCAGCTTGGCCACGCCGAATTCATTGCCGATCACGGCCAGCTTGGCACTGTTGAGGATGTCGACGAAGATCAGGACCGAAGCGGGTCGGCCATCGGGCTTCACCGTGGGGTCTGTGCCGGGGGTGATGGCGGCTGCGGCCACCAGCGCGGGGCTGCCCTTGACGTTGATGAAGGCTGTGACGGGTGTTTCGTTGTCAGCGCCTGCACGTGCCTGCTCCACAATCCCGGCAAAGGGCTGGTCGAGCGATTGCGTGAGTTCGACATCTTGCAGCTTGCCATCGACGACCGCATAGACCGTGCGGTTGGCATCGTTGACCACAAACAGGCCTTGAAAACCGAAATCATCGAACAGCGTGGCGCCGATATTGCCCCGGACATACGCCCAATCAGTGTCCACTTTAACGTGCAGGTGCTTGTACGCATCGCTCCAGAACGCGTAGTCCTTGACCGTCACCCGCAGGGATTTTTCTAGGGATTGCAGGGCTTTACGGGTATAGAAGGCACTTTTCGCCTGTTCGGTGCGGTCCATCTCATAGGCGAGGTAAACCAGCGAATAAGCCGCCGCCGCAAAGACGACGGCCAGCAACGCCATGAACTTGAACAATGAGGTACGTGCCAGCGAAAGGCTGGTGCGATCGGAAAGCGAGCGGACAATAGGGGCGAGAGTATTCGGCATTGTTTCCCGCAGGGCGTCTCTGCAAGTCAAGGGTTATCCCTTGTTATCGGCGAGCCCGGCGAAATATTTAGACCGCCACAGGTGATTACCGCTGGCGCGTGCTGCCAGCCAAGCCAGTAAGGCCGCGGCGCCCAGCACTGCCGCACCCAACTCGAATGTCGCCTGATACCCGCTCAGGCCAAACACCAGGCCTCCCACGATAGCGCCCGAGGCGATCGCCAGTTGAATGATCGCAACCATCAAGCCGCCCCCGGCTTCGGCATCGTCGGGCAGGGTTCTCGACCGTGCAAACAGGCTCAGAGTTTCCGGCAGGTTGGGAGCTCGGACAGCATCGCGCGAATCCAACCCTGGGTGACACTCCGATGGAGGGATTGGCATCTACCTATCTTTTGAGGGCGGGGTGGCCGGGGCCACCCCGCACATTCAGGCTTTAATTGATCCGCGGATGCTGCTGCACCAGGTTCTGGCGCTTGGCTTCCAGAGCCGCAATTTCTGCATCGATGTCTTCGATTTTTTGCTCGATATTGTCGTGGTGTTCCTGCAGCAACTCCTTGGCTTCTTCCATGTCCGAAGCGGCCGGCGCTGCGCCGCGCAGTGGCTTGTTGGCTGTTTCCTTCATGGTCAGGCCGGTGATCAGGCCGACCACGGCAAACACCATCAGGTAGTAGGCGGGCATGAACAGATCGTTGGTGCTTTCTACCAGCCAGGCCACGGCGGTTGGCGTGAGGCCGGCGATCAGTACCGAAACGTTGAACGCGCCGGCCAAGGCGCTGTAGCGCAGGTGGGTGGGGAACATCGCGGGCAGTGTCGAGGCCATCACGCCGATGAAGAAGTTGAGGATCACGGCCAGGATCAGCAAGCCGGCGAAGATCAGCCCGATCTTGCCGCTGGTGATCAGCATAAACGCCGGGATGGACAGGAACAGCAAACCGATGCTGCCAGCGATGATGAAGGGCTTGCGGCCGACCTTGTCGCTGATAAAGCCAATGAACGGCTGCACGAATAGCATGCCGACCATGATCGCGATGATGATCAGCACGCCGCTGTTTTCTTTGTAGTGCAGGTTATGCGACAGGTAGCTCGGCATGTAGGTGAGCAGCATGTAGTACGTCACGTTGGTCGCCGCGACGATACCGATGCAGGTCAGCAGGCTGCGCCAGTGATTGGTCGCGACTTCCTTGAACGAGACTTTGGGGCCGTGGGTCAGGCCTTCGCGGTCGCCTTGCTCGAGTGTGTCCATGTGCTGTTGGAACGCTGGGGTTTCTTCCAGCGCATGGCGCAGATACAGGCCGATGATGCCCAGGGGCAAGGCGAGGAAGAACGGCAGGCGCCAACCCCATGCTTCGAAGTCCGCTTCGCCCAAGACGCTAGAAATCAGTACGACCACGCCTGCGCCCAGGACGAAACCGGCGATGGAACCAAAGTCCAGCCAACTCCCCAGGAAGCCGCGCTTGCGGTCCGGGGCGTACTCGGCGACGAAGATCGACGCGCCGGTGTATTCGCCGCCCACCGAGAAACCCTGGGCCATTTTGCACAACAACAGCAGGACCGGCGCCCAGATGCCAATCGAGGCATAGCCGGGGATAAGGCCAATGGCAAAGGTGCTCAGGGACATGATCACGATGGTCGCGGCGAGTACTTTTTGCCGCCCGTACTTATCGCCCAGCGCACCAAAGAACAGGCCACCCAGGGGGCGGATCAGGAACGGCACGGAGAAGGTGCCGAGTGCAGCGATCATTTGTACGCTGGGCGAGGCGTCGGGGAAGAACACCTTGCCGAGCACATAGGCGACAAATCCGTAGACGCCAAAGTCGAACCATTCCATGGCGTTACCCAGTGCGGCGGCGGTGATTGCCTTGCGCACCTTGGTGTCGTCGACAATGGTGATGTCTTTCAATCCGATCGGTTTGACGCTTTTCTTACGTAATTTCATGCGGGGCACTCTAAAGCAGAACAGGGGAGGTGCCATCGCAGCGATGGCGCCGCTCTGTCAGTTCAGATACAAGCGGACACGAAATAATTCAGCGTTATTTGCTTTTTTTTGCAGATGCATTGAACTTCTTCGGTTCACAACGGAGCGATTTCTATGCCAACGACTTTCTCCCGCCTGATCTACCGTCAACCACAGCCTGCAGACGTGCAGCGATTGTTCGCGATCTTCGGCGACCCGCAGACCAACCTGTTTAATCCTGCCGGCCCCATGGCCACCCTCGACGAGGCGCAACGCCTGCTGGATCGCTGGCTAGGGCAGTGGGCCGCTGAGGGTTATGGCTGGTGGGCGATTGCGCGAAATGAGGCGCCGGAACACATCATCGGCTTCGGTGGGATAGCGCCACTCAACTACTTGACCGAGCAGCGCGTCAACCTGGGTTATAGGTTTGCAGTGCAAGCCTGGGGGCAGGGCTACGCGACCGAACTTGGCTGCGATGCGCTGGCGCTGGCATTTGACACCCTGGGCGTGCCCGAAGTGTTTGGCCTGGTACGACCGGACCACGCAGCGTCGATCCGCGTGCTGGAAAAGATCGGCATGCAGCCTTTCGGCGCGCTTGACGATGTGCCGGGCAAGTCGCCGAGCCTGGTGTTTCGCATTTGTCATCCTACAACTGCTTTTGCCTGATCTATCACATAGCCGCGCAATACCGCGATAAACGGCAATATTTCAAATTGACACCGTGTGGGCGTCCCGATATAAAAGCCGCAGTTGTACGACGACATATGACGTTACATATGTCCTACCTAACAAAAATAAAAAGTGATGCCATGAACTTGAACGAGCCCATCCACGCCCACCGCGTTGGCCAAGCTGTAGGCAACTATCGCTGGACCATCTGCGCGATGCTGTTCTTCGCGACCACCGTCAATTACCTCGACCGCCAGGTGCTCAGCCTGCTGGCGCCGCAGCTGTCGACGCAATTTGGCTGGAGCAACACCGACTACGCCAACATTGCTGCAGTTTTCCAGTTTGTCTACGCGATCTCCATGCTGTTCGCCGGGCGCTTTGTCGACAAGATCGGCACCAAGGCAGCCTACGTGCTGGCGATTGGCATCTGGTCCACGGGCGCCATCATGCACGCGTTCTCGGTGCCGATGGGCGAGGGCATCGCGGCGATCAGCGGCGCGATTGGGTTGGCGGTGATTCCTGTGTCGATTGCAGGGTTCATGCTGTCCCGTGCAGTGTTGGCGATTGGCGAGGCGGGCAACTTCCCAATTGCGATCAAGGCGACTGCCGAATACTTCCCCAAGAAAGAACGCTCGCTCGCCACCGGCCTCTTCAACTCCGGGGCCAACGTCGGTGCCATCCTGGCGCCTATCTGCGTGCCGTTGATTGCCGGTTTATGGGGCTGGGAAGCGGCATTTATTGTGATCGGTGGGTTGGGGTTCGTGTGGGTGGCGGTGTGGGTCGCACTCTATAAGAAGCCGGACGAGCAAAAGCGTCTGTCGCCCGAAGAGCTGGCCTACATCCGCAGCGACCAGACCGTGCAGCCCTTCACGCCTGAACCCGCTGGCGCAGTGGCGAAAAAAGTCTCGTGGTTCAAGTTGCTCACTTACCGCCAGACCTGGGCCTTTGCTTTCGGCAAGTTCATGACTGACGGCGTGTGGTGGTTCTTCCTGTTCTGGCTGCCCACCTACTTGTCGGCGCAATACGGCATGAAGGGCCCCGACATCGTGCTGCCGCTGGCGGTGCTGTACAGCATGACCATGGTGGGCAGTATTGGCGGCGGCTGGTTCCCCAGCTACTTCATGGCGCGCGGCGATGCGCCGTATGACGGCCGCATGAAAGCGATGCTGGTGATTGCGCTGTTCCCGCTGGTGGTGCTGCTGGCGCAGCCGTTGGGTTACATCAGCTTCTGGATCCCGGTATTACTGATCGGCGTGGGCGCGTCGGCGCACCAGGCGTGGTCGTGCAACATCTTCACCACCGTGTCTGACATGTTCCCGCAGAAGACCGTAGCCTCGGTGGTCGGCATCGGCGGCATGGCCGGCGGCCTGGGCGGCGTGGTGATGACCAAGATCGGTGGCTGGGTGTTCGACTACTACAAGTCCATCAACGACATCCACACCGGCTACATGATCATGTTCGCCATTTGCGCACTGGCCTACCTGGTGGCCTGGAGCGTGATGAAGGCGCTGGTGCCGCGTCACAAGGAAATCACTGACCTGTAATTGGCATGGACGAGGCGGTGTCGGGCCTGGCTATCAGGATGATGCGCACCGCCATCACCACGCCGATCAGCACCGCCGCGAGGCCTGCCGCTTCCATGAGTGTCGGGCCCCGACCTGCGAAGCCCAGGCCGAGCAGGGTGGCGAACAGTGATTCGAGGGCAATCAACTGGCCGCTCAGGACCATGGGTAAGCGACGCGTTGCAGCGTTCCAGGCCCACGCGCCGACCACGGTGGACATCACGGCGATGACCAAGCCCCAGGCATACAACGGCGCTGCCTGTTCAAGCCCAGCGCCGAGGACTGGCAGCCTCAGCAACCCCAGGGCCTGCATGATCGGCCACAGGCACAGCGCAGCGATGCCGGCACCGGCCAGCATCAACGCGGTCCAAAGCCCGGTCGCCTGAGCCGGCAACTGCATCAGGTGCTGTTGGTTGAGCACGCTGAACAGTAGCCATAACGCCACGGCACCCAGCGAACAAAACAACCCCGCCAGCCACGAATCGGCACTCAACGACGGTTGATGAAGGCTGCCGACGTTCGACAATGCCAGCCCTGTCATCAGGCACGACAAGGGGGTGATCAGTCGTTGCCATTCGACGGTCTTGTGCCGCGCATTGCCCAGCAACGCGAGCAGCACCGGCACCGTCCCGATCACCGCCGGCGTGAGCACCGGCCCGGCAAAGTGCACGCCGGCGGCGATACACACGCCATAACCCAGGCACCCCAGCGCGCCCAGCCCGCCTGCCAATAATCGTTGGCCAGGCATAATCAGGTGCAAATGGGCGCGACTCAGGAGTATCCAACCGCCGCCCAGCCCGCCGACGAACAGGAATCGCACGAGCATCAGGTCGTAGAGGCTGTATTCGCCGGAAACGTAGGGGGTGATGAAGTTCAGCGCCCAGCCGAGGGTCGCAATCACGGCAAGGAACAGTCCGACAAGTATTGACGCGGGTGCAGAATTCATCCGGGTTATCCATTAAGTAATGGATACGCATGGTGCCCAGCCGCACGGCCGTGCTACAAACGAGTTCTCAGCCCTGGATACATAACCAAAGATTATGAATGCGCTCGGCAAAACCTTACCGCCCCTTGCCAGCTTGCTGCCCTTCGAAGCGGCGGCACGCCTGGAGAGTTTTTCCAAGGCAGCCGCTGAGCTGCACATTACCCAGGCCGCGATCAGCCGGCAGATTCGTGGGCTCGAGGATAACCTCGGGATCAAACTGTTTCAGCGCCGCAATCGTGCCGTGTTCCTCACGCCAGAGGGGCGCGAGCTGGGGCGTGTGATCGGCGAGGCGCTGCGCCGCATCGGTGAAGGCGCCGCCCGCCTGCGCGCGGTGCACCACAGCAACCGCGTGGTGCTGCTCTGCCAGTTGTGTGAGGCGTTTTATTGGCTGATGCCGCGATTATCGACGTTTCACCAGCAATACCCGAATATCGAAATCCAGGTGGTGACCACCACTCGACCCTTGACTGAATTCAACGACCCCTTTGACGTTGCACTGCAAAGCACGCGGCGCGCCAGCGGGGCTCATCCGCTGATATTCACAGCCTCGGACGAGGTCTTTCCGGTGTGCAGTCCGCTCTACCTGGCCGTAGAGCAACCGCTGTCACTGAATGCATTGCAGCGTCATACGTTCTTGCACCACAGCGCGCCGCCGCCGCATCTGATGGAGTGGGATGAGTGGCTGCAGGTGTTTGGCCAGAGGCTGGCGGGGGACGCGCGCAGTGCCACGTTCGACAGCTACCCACTGATGTTGCAGGCCGCTGTCGAGGGGTACGGGATTGCCATGGGCTGGCGTCGCACCGCGAGCCGCTTGATTGAAAGTGGCGCGCTGGTGAGGCCGTGCGCCGAGAGCGTGCACTTGCCCGAAGCTATTTCGGTTTATCGGCATCAAGCGGCCGGGACGCGGGACGAGGTGGCGGCGCTGCTCGCCTGGCTCGAGGCTCAACTGCTGAAGGACGGATGACAGGGGCGTTATCCGCCCCTGTCGTGCACGGCTAGGGGTTACGTGTCACTCGCCACACAGTATTGGCCAAATCATCGGCAATGATCAGCGCGCCTTTCGGGTCCACCGTCACACCCACCGGCCGGCCGCGGGTTTTGCCGTCGTCACCGCGAAAACCGGTCGCAAAGTCGATGGGTTCACCAGAAGGCTTGCCGTTGCTGAAGGGCACGAAGATCACCTTGTAGCCCACCGGGTTGTCGCGGTTCCAACTGCCGTGCTCGCCAACAAATACGCCATCGGCAAACTTCTCACCCATTTGCGCGATGGAAAAGTCCACGCCCAGCGCCGCCACATGGGAGCCGAGGCTGTAATCCGGCTTGATCGCGGCGGCAACTTTGGCCGGGTTCTGTGGCTGTGCCCGTGGGTCGACGTTCTGGCCCCAATAGCTGTAGGGCCAGCCGTAGAACGCGCCTTCACGCACCGAGGTGAGGTAGTCCGGCACCAGGTCCGGGCCGAGTTCGTCGCGTTCGTTGACCACCGTCCACAGTTGCCCGGTGTCCGGCTGAATAGTCAGCGCCGTCGGGTTGCGCAGGCCTGTCGCGTAAGGTTTGTGCGCGCCGGTGGCGGCATCGATCTGCCAGACCATCGCGCGGTCGATCTCCACTTCCATGCCGCGTTCGGTCACGTTGCTGTTGGAGCCGATACCCACGTAGAGCTGGCGACCGTCAGCACTCACGGCCAGGGATTTGGTCCAGTGGTGGTTGATCTGCGCCGGCAGGTTGGTGACGTTGATGGGCGCGCCGCTGGCTTTGGTCTGGCCGTCGGTGTAGTCGAAGCGCACCAGCGCATCCTGGTTGGCCACATACAGCTTGCCGTCGGCGAAGGCCAAGCCGTACGGCGCGTTCAGGTTATCGGCGAACACGGTCTTGAGTTCGTAGGTGCCGTCACCGTCGGCGTCGCGTAGCAGGGTCAGGCGGTTGCCGCCCTTGACCTTGGTGTTGCCTTCGGCCTTGATCAGGCTGGCGATCACATCCTTGGGCTTGAGCTTGGCCGCGCTGCCGCCACGGCCTTCGGCGACCAGGATGTCGCCGTTGGGCAGCACCAGGGTCTGGCGTGGGATGGCCAGGTCAGTGGCGATAGCGGAGATGCTGTAGCCGTCCGGTACCTTGGGTTTCTGCTCGCCCCAAGGCACGGGCTCGGCAATCTTCATGCTGGGTAACAGGCTGCTTTGCTGTTCCGGCAACTTGGGGTCTGGGCCGCGGGCCTGGGTCTTGTCGCCTTCGCCACCGCATGCGGTCAGCAACAGCGCAGCGCTTAATAGGGTCAGCGTGCTGGACGTTTTCATTGGGCAGCTCCCGAGCGCAGGTTAGTCAGGCCGATCCACGTTGCGACGAATGCCAGCAGCGTGACAATCGCCGACAGCACCAAGCCCGTGGGCATCATGGCGTACGCATCCTTGGCATGCTGAAAGGCATTGACCAGGCCCACTACCCAGGCGGCTAACAACAGCAGGAAATACGCGGCTGGTCGCCCGGATTTACGCTCGGCGCGCAATAGATTGATCAGCGCGAACAACAGCGCAAATCCACTGAACACCAGCGCGCCGGCAATCAGCCAGGACGCGAAGTTGGCCCACTGAATCTGGTAGGTCTGGCCGTAGGCAATGTCGCTGAGCAGTGCACCCAGAAACAGCGGCACGCTGCCGGCGAGCACTATCGAATGCAGCGGGCCAGGTCTTGTCGCGTAGTAGGCGGGGAGGGTAGTCATGGGGGTAGCGGCTCCTTATTGTTCAGCGCTCCTGGCGTCAGGGCGCGGTGACTTCGCATAGCAGAGGAGCTTTTCGTTTATCAGAAAGTTCACTAGGGATTGGTGTCGAGATGTTTTTCGCACCATTCGGCACAGGGCGTGCGGCCTAGCCTGCATTACTCCCAGCCCCAGGAAGTCTTGCAGGGGCTCGGTTTCGACGCCGAGCACACGCTGGAAGTGGACGCACTGTTGAAGGTGGCTTACAAGCGCGACCTGTATGCCCACAGCGCACACATGTGGAACCGCCGGACCAACGACTACGCGCTGCAGTTTTTCGATCGTTTCGACATCATGCTGGAGTCCAAGGACAAGAATGTGGCAGCTTGGGCGTTTTATAAGCCTTTCAAGCGACGTTCAGTTTAAAAAAGGGATCCTTTACTCATGCCAACCCTGCATCTGCTATGCGGCAAGATAGCGTCGGGCAAATCAACGCTCGCCAGCACCCTCAGCGCTGAACACGCGGCGATGCGGTTAAGCGAGGACCCGTGGCTTGCACAGTTGTATCCCGGCGAAATTTTGTCGGTGGAGGATTACCTGCGCTGCGCCCAACGCATCCGCGGGGTGTTGGGGCCGCTGGTGGTAGGTTTGCTGGAGTCGGGCGTCAACGTGGTGCTGGATTTTCCGGCTAACACGTTGGCTAACCGCCAGTGGCTGCTGGGACTGGCGCAGGCCGCCGGGGTGCCACACTGCTTGCACTACCTGGAACTGGACGACGACACCTGCCGCGCTCGACTGCATGCGCGTAATGCGCACGGTGAGCACGATTTTGCGGCGACGGATGCCGAGTTTGACCTGATCACACGCCACTTCTGTGTGCCGAGTGAGGAGGAGGGGTTGGTGATTGAGGTGCATCGCCCGTGAGTGCAGCGCATTTTAAAGGGGTCGACGCCGAAGGTTTCATCCTCACCGTCCTCGAAACGTCCGTGCAGAGCGAGTTTCAGCCATTGCTTGAGGAGGCCTGCACCGCTCTGTCGCAGGAGTGGCGGCGGAAAACCGCAAGAGCTGGGGCTTCTGGCTCAAGCACCATTGCCGTTGCGTGTGGGGTGAGGACCTTGCGCTGCACATTGAGCGGTTTCGGCCTTCGGTGGACATTGCCTTGGCCATGAACCGTGACTTTGAACCGGTATTGACCGCCTACCTCGCACGCATCGCAGACGCCGACTCCGAGCGGGAGCGACTTCGCTGGCAGCGCGAAGCGTCACGCAAGCTGATCAGGGCGACCCATGTATTGCGTTCGCAGGATGCGGCGACGTGGCCGCAGACACTCGAAGAGCACGTTGCGCTGTTCGTCCAGGGGCATCCGACAATGATGGTTAACGTGGCGTTCTTCCTGTTTGAAGCCCGAAACCCGAGTGCCGACGGCGAAAAATTCTCAGCCCGACTTCAGGCCTTTCTGAGCTGGATGGTTTTACAGCGAGCGTAGTTCTGCTGGTGTTCGCCGGTATAGGCGAAATCCAAAGCAGATATCCTGTGGGAGCTGTCGAGCTTTAGCGAGGCTGCGAAAGCGGTGTGTCAGGCGATCGTTAGGTTGGCAATACCGCCGCCTTCGCAGCCTCGTCGGGGCTCGACAGCTCCCACATTTGATCGGCGCCGCTGCTGAAATTGCGTTCGCAGGTACAACCGAAGCACACGGGTCCTAAGACTTGAACCGTCCCACCAACCCATTCAACTCATCCGAAAGGTTGGACAACCGCCCCGAATCGTCCTGCGCCGAGTTGGCCAGGCTTTCCACCAGTCGTGCCTCGTCGTAGATCTGCTGGATATGCCGATTGATCTCTTCTGCCACGCTGTGTTGTTCCTCGGCGGCGGCGGAGATCTGCAGGTTCTGGTCGCGGATTTCGTTCACTGACAGTTGAATGCCTTCGAAGCTGTCCCGCGCGCTTTCGATGGAAGACACGCTGGCCCGCGACAGGTCCAGGCAACTGCCCATCTTTTGCGTGACCTCCTGGGTCTTGTTTTCCAGGGTGCCAAGCAGTTGCTCGATTTCGCCGGTGGAGTCTGACGTGCGCTTGGCCAGTGCGCGCACTTCATCGGCCACCACGGCAAAGCCACGGCCTTGATCACCGGCGCGGGCGGCTTCGATGGCAGCGTTGAGCGCCAAGAGGTTGGTCTGTTCGGCAATCGCGCGAATGGTGCCGAGGATCTGGTTGATGCTGCGACTGCCGGCCTCCAGTTCAATCATGGCCTGGGACGATTCGGTGAGACGGCGGCCCAAGCGGTTGACGTTATCGGTAGTGACCTCGATCTGCTGCTTGCCCTCGGCCACGCGACGGTGCCCGTTTTCGGCGGACTCCGCTGCGCCGCTGCATGAGCGCGCGACTTCGTTGGCGGTGGCAACCATTTCGTTGAACGCGGTGGACACCAATTCAACCGCCTCACGTTGCCGGCCCGCCGCCTCGTTCATGTTGTGCGCGACCTCGCTGTTGACCTTGGAGGCGTTCTGCAGATTGGCCGAAGCCGCGCCGATATGCTGGATCAGTTGGCGAATCGCTGCGAGAAACTTGTTGAACCAACCGGCCAGTTCGGCGGTTTCATCCTTGCCCTGCACCTGCAGTTCGTGGCGCAAGTCACCTTCACCCTCGGCGATGGACTGCAAGCCCGTGCTGACCTGGCCAATGGGCTTGACGATGACCTTGGAGAACGCGGCTGCAATTAATCCGAAGATCAGTACCAGCACGCCGACGATGATCGCGGTGAGGTAGGTCATGCGGGTGGCTTCAGCCATGACTTCACGCTGCTCGATCAGCCCGATGTAGCGCCAGCCAAGGCTGGGGGAAGTCCACACGTTGGCCATGTAGCGCACGCCGTCGATTTCCACTTCGGTGGAGCCTTGCGGTGTGTCGGCGAGTTGCGCATAGGCGGCGCCAAGGTCTTTGAGCGGTTTGAAACTGTGGGCGGCGTCGCGCGGGTCCACCAGCACCACGCCGTCTTCGATCAGCATCACGTAGCCGCTTTCACCCAGCTTGATGCTCTTGACCAGCTCGGTGAGGTTTTTCAATGAGACGCTGACCACAAACACGCCCTTGGCTTTGCCGTTATCCAACAGCGCCCGTGCGGTGCCGACCAACGCCACGTCGTCTTTGTCGTAATAGTAGGCGGGCGTACGGACGGTCTTGCCGGGGCTGGCCATGGCCGCTTTGTACCAGGGGCGCGTGCGCGGGTCGTACTTGGACAGTTGCGGGTCATCCGGCCATTTGGCATAGGTGCCATCTTCCAGGCCGATGGACAGGATCGCCGCCGCTGGGTGCGTGGCGCCAAAGCGTGCGAATCGGTCGATGACGGCTTGTGCCTCGGCTGGCATGGGCTGGCTGGCCGCGTCGGCGGGCTGGTAGTTTTTCAGCGTGTTAACTGATGTGTATACAGGATCGGTGGCCATTTGATCGACGTTCTGCAGGGTGCCGTCGAAGAACTGGCGGATATTGCCATCGATCTGACGGATTTCCCGGGTGCTGCCGTCGATAAACTGATCCACCGCCTGGGTCCGCGTGTTCATGACCGAGATCACAGCCACCAGGCTTACCGGTATAAACGCGACAGAGACGAATGCCAGCACCAACTTATTTTTTATTTTCATCGAGACGACCATCAGCGTAGAGGGTTGCCAAATCATCGTTCTCCATCACGCAAGCACGGCGATTTGCTATCACTGATGTTTCGGCCCTTCTGCGATAAAACTTTAGGGTTTTTTGTACACAATACAAACTGCTTATTGTTCTGTATCCAATCAATACACATCACGCAGATAACGCTTCTGTTCACTCAACTGCCGCCAGTAATCCACGGCGGCTTCCACGCCAAGCCCGCCGTGGGTTTGCGCGACCTGACGCAGCGCCTGGTCGACGTCTTTGGCCATATGGCTGGCGTCGCCGCAGATGTACAGCTTGGCGCCGTCCTGCAGCCATCGCCAGAGCTCGGCGCCCTGTTCGCGGATGCGGTCCTGCACGTAGACCTTCTGCGGCTGGTCGCGGGAGAACGCCAGGCTCAAGTGAGTGAGCATGCCGTCGCGTTGCATGCCCTGCAGTTCGTCCTGATAGTAGAAATCGCTGGCCGCGTGCTGTTCGCCAAAAAACAGCCAATTGCGGCCCTGATGCCCCAAGGCGCGGCGTTCCTGTAAAAACGCGCGGAACGGCGCGACGCCGGTGCCAGGCCCGATCATGATCATCGGCACGTCGCCATCGCTGGGTGTACGGAAGTGTTTGGACGGCTGCACGAACAACGGCACCTCAGCGTCGCCCGCGCGGTCGGCGAGGAAGGTCGAGGACACGCCTTTGCGCTTGCCATAGCGCACGGCGGCCACTGTGAGGTGCACTTCCTGCGGGTAGGCCTTGGCACTCGAGGCAATCGAATACAAGCGTGGCTGCAGGCGCTTGAGGGTGCCCAGCAGTTCGTCCGCGGCGCAATCGATAGGGTATGCCTGCAGCACGTCCGCCAGTTGCCGGCCCCACAGCCAGTCATTCAGTTCGGCCTTGTGCTCGGGGTTGAGCAAGTGTTTGAGGCCTGGGTTGGCGCTGCGCTCGGCGATGAAGGCCAAGGTGTCGCTGCTCGGCCGGGCGATTTCGAAGTGCTGGGTGAGCGCCTGTTGCAGCGGCACATCACCGAAGGTGTCGATGTTCACGCACGTGCTCGCACTCAGGCGGATGAGGTCGAGCAGTTCGCTGACCAGTTCAGGGCAATTGCGCGGCCTTACTCCGAGGGCATCACCGGCTTCATAGGTGAGCCCGGAGTCAGCCAGGTCCAGGGCAAACTGGCGGGTTTCCTTTTGGGCGCTGTGGGGGTTCAGGTGCCGGTTGAGCAGCAGCCGTGACCCGTACAGCTTGGTTTTACCGGCTGGCGTGGCCGGCGCAATGGGCTTTGCCGGGTTTAGGGTGTGTTGGAACCGCACCAGCCAGGCATCGGCGCGTTCCTCGAATTCGGTGTCGCAGTCGACACGCTCCAGCAGGCGGGTGGCGCCCAATTCCAGCAAGCGCTGGTCGAGTTGCTTGCCGTGGTTGCAGAACTGGTCGTAATTGGGATCGCCCAGGGCCAGCACCGCAAAGCGCAGGGATTCCAGGCGTATTTCGGCGGTGCTTAAGCTGTGCCAGAAACTTTCGCCGTTGTCCGGTGGGTCGCCGTCGCCAAAGGTGCTGCTGATCAGCGCGAGGGTGTGAGTGCTCGCCAGTTTGCTCGCGGGGAAGTCCGCCATCGCGCTCAGTTCCACCGTGATCCCAGCGTCGCGCAGGCGTTTGGCAAAACGCTCGGCCAAGGCTTCGGCGTTGCCGGTTTGCGACGCCCACAGCAGCGTGACTGCCGGGGAGGGCGCTGCGATGGCGTCTGTACGGCTGAACAAACCGCCAAGCAGGCCGTCCAGCCACAGCCTGGATTCCCTTGCCAATGGCGCATTCGCCGGCATCGTCGGTACACCGCCAGTCTGGCCCGCGGCGCTGGATTGCAGGCCACTGAGGAAGCCGGCGAGGTAAGTGCGCTCACTGTCGCTCAGTGGCGGCGGCGATAGATGACGGATGCCGACGATGTCGGCGAAGGCGTTAAGGCGCGACAAGGTGCTGTCGTCTGGTCTGGGAGTGTGGACGTCCAGAAACAGGTGGTCGATCAGTTCGACCCGGGCCAGGGCGACGGCGCAGAACTTGAACGCCGGCTGAAGGGAAATCGGGTCCACGGCGTCATGGGTCACGGCGTTGATCGCGAGGTTTTCGCCAAACACATCGTTCCAATGAAACGGCGCAAAACAGTTGCCCGCCCGCACACGGTCGGTGACTACCGCAGGCAGTACGGCGCGGCCACGCTGTGAGCGTATTTCAACCCGGTCCTTGTCCTTGATACCCAGGCGGGCGGCGTCTTCGGGGTGTAGTTCCACGAAGGGGCCAGGGTTGAGTTTGTTCAACGTGGCGACCTTGCCGGTCTTGGTCAGCGTGTGCCATTGGTGCTGCACGCGGCCGGTGTTCAGCACGAAGGGAAACGCTTCATCCGGCATTTCCGCCGGCGGCATATGGGGACGGGCGAGGAACTGGGCTTTGCCGTTTTCAGTGGCGAAAATGAGCGTGCCGTCCTTCACGTAGCGGATCGGGTTACGGTCTGCCGCATCGTCTGACGCGCAGGGCCATTGCAGCGGCTTGTCACGCAGGCGCGGGTAGCTCGCGCCACGAATGTCATAGCCGGTCTTGGGGTTCCAGGCGCGTTTGATCTCTTCAAAGACGTCGGCGGCGCACGCGTAGGTGAAGGCCTCGGCGAAGCCCATCTCACAGGCGACCCTGGCGATGATCTGCCAGTCGGGCAGGGCCTCGCCGGGGGGCTCGACGGCCTTTTGCATCAGGGTCAGGTTGCGCTCGGAGTTGATCATCACCCCTTCGGCCTCGGCCCACAGCGCGCCAGGCAAAAGGATGTCGGCGTAGCGGTTGGTCTCGGTGTCGAGGAAAGCGTCCTGGGTGATCACCAGCTCGGCGGTTTGCAGGCCTTTGATGACCGTTTGCCGGTTGGGCACGCTGGCCACCGGGTTGGTGCAGATAATCCAGCAGGCTTTGATCTGCCCAGCCGCCATCTGCTCGAACATCGCCACGGTGCCGCCGCCAGCCTGGCGCGGCAGGCTGTCGTGGGGGATCTGCCACAGGTCCTCGATAAAGGCGCGGTCGGCCTCGACCAGCACCGAGCGCTGCCCTGGCAGGCCGGGGCCCATGTAGCCCATTTCGCGCCCGCCCATGGCGTTGGGTTGCCCGGTCAGGGAAAACGGTCCGCTGCCGGGGCGGCAGATGGTACCGGTGGCCAGGTGCAGGTTGCACAGGGCGTTGGTGTTCCAGGTGCCGTGGGTGCTCTGGTTGAGGCCCATGGTCCAGCAACTCATCCACTCGGCAGCCTGGCCGATCCAGCCGGCGGCTTGGCGGATATCGGCTTCGGCAAGGCCGGTTATGGCGGCGACCCGGTCTGGCGAGTAGTCCTCCAGAAACGCGGGCATGGCTTCCCAGCCCTCGGTGAAGGCCGCGATAAAGGCAGGGTCGGTGTGGCCGTTCTTGACCAGCAGGTGCAACAGGCCATTGAGCAAGGCGAGGTCGGTGCCGGGCTCTATCGGCAGGAACAGGTGGGCCTTGTCCGCCGTGGCACTGCGTCGGGGGTCGACCACGATCAGCTTCGCGCCGGCCTTGACCCGGTCCATCATGCGCAGGAACAGGATCGGGTGACAGTCGGCCATGTTCGCGCCGATCACGAAGAACACGTCGGCGCGGTCGAAGTCCTCGTAGGAACCCGGCGGCCCGTCGGAGCCAAGCGACAGTTTGTAGCCACTGCCGGCGCTGGCCATGCACAGGCGCGAGTTGGATTCGATGTTGGGGGTGCGCACGAAACCCTTGGCCAATTTGTTGATCAGGTATTGGGATTCCAGCGACATCTGGCCCGACACGTAGAAAGCCAGCGCATCCGGCCCGTGGGTATCGAGGGTGTGACGCAAGCGGGCGGCGGTTTCGCTGATGGCCTTGTCCATGGCAATGCGCACCGGGTCGTGATCGCGCGCCTGGCGCACGTAGGCACTTTCCATGCGGCCGGACTCGGCGATGGCGTGCCCGCAGGTGGTGCCCTTGGTGCACAGCCGGCCGAAGTTGGTGGGGTGGGCCTTGTCGCCGATCACCTTGACCACTGTGTTGTGCTCGACCTGCATGACGATGCCGCAGCCCACGCCACAATAAGGGCACACGCTGCGCAGGTTTTGGTTTGCCATCAGTGACCCCGTAAACAAAAAAGGCGCCTTGTAACCCTCCGTTGAAAACGGGGATTACACGGCGCCTTTGTCGTGAGAGAGCAATCAGCGTTGACTGCTTGGTTGAAGTATTCCTAGCAAGTCACGCGCCAGGTTTTTCATCTGGCGTGTGGTGAGCGGGCGGCGCGACGATTCGACAAGCCCGCTCATACAAAATCGGTCGGGGTGCACATTTATGAAGCGTGGCGCACCAGTGAGAGGCGCTGAGCGAGGTGTTCGGCGCAGTTGGCTGATGCCAGGGGCCGGTGCAGTAGGCTGTCCGACTGTTTGGCACAGACCCTGCAAGCTCCCTCTCAACCCACCTCGGTCAACGACGATCGACAACATTGGGCAATAGCGGTGAGTCCGGCGCAGTCGCCCGATCCGAACCCGCATAAGAACAGGCAAAGACGCCTGGAACCGCAAGGTTTCAGGCGTTTTTTTTTGCTTTTTAAACCGTGATGAGCTTTGTCGGGTGATTTATATGAACAGTCTCAAAACCCTGATCGTCGTCGGCAATGGCATGGTCGGTCACCACTGTGTGGCGCAACTGATCGAACGCGGCGCGTTGGATCACTACCATTTGCACGTGTTCAGCGAGGAGCCGGTGCGCGCCTATGACCGGGTGCACCTGTCCGAATATTTCACCGGCCGTGATGCCGAGTCGCTGGCATTGTCCGACGCTTCGTTGTACCAGACCCCAGGCGTGACCTTGCACCTGGGCGTGCCGGTGCTGGAGATCGACCGCGCCCGCTGCGTGGTGATCACCGCCGACGGCTGCGTGGCCTATGACAAGCTGGTGTTGGCCACCGGTTCCTATCCATTTGTGCCGCCCATCGAAGGCGCTGAAGGCGATTCGCGGCTGGTGTATCGCACGCTTGAGGATCTGGATGCGATTCGCAAGGCGGCCGCCAATGCGCGACGCGGCGTGGTGGTGGGGGGCGGCCTGCTCGGTCTGGAAGCCGCTAACGCGCTGAAAAGCCTGGGGCTTGAAGCGCATGTAGTGGAGTTCGCGCCGCGCTTGATGCCGGTGCAACTCGATGATTTTGGCGGCCTCGCGCTCAAGGCGCAGATCGAGCGGCTGGGCGTCGGTGTGCACCTGTCCCGTGCAACCCAGTCGATCAGCGCGGGCGTGGAGTATCGCTACCGCATGAACTTCGCCAATGACGAATTCCTGGAAACCGACGTGATCGTGTTCTCCGCTGGCATCCGTGCCCAAGACGCGCTGGCTCGCCAGGCTGGCCTGGAAATCGGCCCGCGCGGCGGCGTGGTGATCAACGATGAATGCCTGAGCATCGACCCCAATATCTACGCGATTGGTGAGTGCGCGTCCTGGAACGGCAGCCTGTTCGGCCTCGTCGCGCCGGGCTACCAGATGGCCCGAGGCGTTGCCGCGCTGCTCTGCGAGCAAACCGCCGAGCCGTTTGTGGGCGCCGACATGTCGACCAAACTCAAGTTGCTCGGTGTGGACGTGGGCTCCATCGGCGATGCCCATGCCCACACGCCCGGCGCGCGCAGCTACCAGTTTATCGACGAAGCCAGCGCCAGTTACCGGCGCCTGGTGGTGGATGCTTCGGGCAAGCATGTGATTGGTGCTGTACTGGTGGGCGACAACAGCTACTACGACACCTTGCTGCAATACATGCAGAACAGCATCACGTTGCCGTCCGAGCCGGCCAGCCTGATCCTGCCATCGTCCAGCGGCGCTCCCACCCTGGGCCCCGGCGCGTTGCCGGAGTCGGCTACCGTGTGCTCCTGCCACAACGTGACCAAAGGTTCGATCTGCTCAGCCATTGACGGCGGCTGCAGCGACCTCGGCCTGCTTAAAGCCCAGACCAAGGCCTGCACCGGTTGCGGCGGCTGCGCCGGGTTGCTCAAGCAGGTGTTCGAGCATGAGCTGATCGCCCGTGGCGTCAGCGTAGACAAAAGCCTGTGCGAACACTTCGCCTACACCCGGCAGGAACTGTACGCCTTGGTGCGTGTGGACGGCATCATCACCTTTGACGAACTGCTGGCCAAACACGGCCGTGGCCACACCGGTTGCGATGTGTGCAAGCCGGCAGTCGGCTCGATCCTGGCATCGTGCTGGAACCAGCCGATCATGGACGCATCCTTGGTGCCGTTGCAGGACACCAACGATACGTTCATGGCCAACATGCAGAAAAACGGCACCTACTCGGTGGTACCACGCATTCCGGGGGGGGAGATCACTGCAGAAAAACTCATTGTGATCGGCGAAGTGGCGAAGAAATACGACCTCTACACCAAGATCACCGGCGGCCAGCGCATCGACCTGTTTGGCGCGCAGCTGCATGAACTGCCGGACATCTGGGGCGAACTGATCGCGGCGGGGTTCGAGACCGGGCATGCCTATGGCAAATCCACGCGCACGGTGAAGTCTTGCGTGGGCAGCACCTGGTGCCGCTACGGCGTGCAGGACAGCGTGAAAATGGCGCTGCTGATCGAGGATCGCTACAAAGGCCTGCGCTCGCCGCACAAGCTCAAGTTCGCGGTGTCTGGCTGCACCCGAGAATGCGCTGAAGCCCAGAGCAAGGACGTCGGCGTGATCGCCACCGAGAAGGGCTGGAACCTCTACATCGCTGGCAACGGTGGTATGCGCCCACGCCATGCGGAGCTGTTCGCCACCGACCTGGATGATGCCACGCTGATCCGCTACATCGACCGCTTCCTGATGTTCTACATCCGCACCGCCGACAAGTTGCAGCGTACTTCGGTATGGCGCGAAAGCCTGGAGGGCGGCCTGGATTTCCTCAAGGACGTGATCCTTGAGGACAGCCTGGGGCTGGGCGCCGAGCTCGAAGCGCAGATGCAACGGGTGGTCGACCGCTACGAATGCGAGTGGTCCAACGCGCTCGCGGACCCGGAGAAACTCAAGCGCTTCCGCACCTTCGTCAACGACAAACGCCCGGACCCGGACATCCACTTCGTCCAGGAGCGCGGCCAGCGCCGGCCGATCATGGCCTCTGAACTCAACTTGATTCCGGTCATCGAGGAGATTGCGTGATGAGCCAGCCCATCTGGAAAACCGTGTGCAACAGGCAAGACCTGGTGACCAACTCCGGCGTGGTGGTGTGGTTGGACGGCGCGCAAGTGGCGTTGTTCTACCTGCCGGGTGCGCAAGACCAGACGCTGTATGCCATTGATAACCACGACCCGGAATCGGGGGCGAATGTGATCGGTAGGGGGTTGATTGGCAGTATCAAAGGCGAGCTGGTGGTGGCTGCGCCGATCTACAAGCAGCATTACCGCCTGGCTGACGGGCAATGCCTGGAGGCGCCAGACCAGCGCCTGCGCGTCTGGCCGGTGCGTTTGAACGGTGGGGTGGTGGAGGTGGGGGTAGGTTGAGCGACCGTGGGAGCTGTCGAGCCCCAGCGACGCGGCCATGGGATGTCCATGTGTTCGGATCAGAGGGCGAGGTCATCGATGAACAAGGGCATTTTCGTCTTCCTGTCGCAGGTGACCCTTCAGTCCATCAGGCCGGAATAAGCCCTGCGTCCTGGTACTCTCCCGCCTTGAACTGATGCCATGCACCCGGAACCCGCTGCACATCAACCTCTGCGTTTGATTGCTGAGCGGCCTTGTGAAATAGCCGTGTGGTGGGTTCTAGGGTTGTCTCGATGGCGCAAAGCACGACGATCTTGCCGCCGTGGCGAACCGCCGTAGCGGCCAAGGCTTCATCCGCCCTCAAAATCGGTACCTGAATATCGGGTGCGATTCTTTCAATGGATGGACCCAAGGTCGAGCAGGTGAGCGCCACAACATCGGCATGCCGGGCGATTGCACACAGCGCGGTGACATTCGCGCCTTTGCTCGCCAAATGATAAGCCAGCGACGCGCCAACTATTCATAGCCCGCCCAGGACTACGGAGGCGTCCACAACCTTGGCATAGTCCATCGCCAGGTTACTCAGCGACAGCGCATGTACATCCTCCGCAGGCCACAGCCGCCCGGATAAATCAGTCTGATCAAACGTATAACAAGCATCCGCCACCACGCTCACATCAAAACCCAGGTTGCCGGCGGAGCGCGCCGTGGCTTCAACGGAGTTGTTGGTGATCACACCGACGATCACCAACTGCCGGATCGAGCGTGCATGCAACCAGCGCTCCAGGCCGGTGGCGGTGAAGGCATCCGGAACGTTCTTGTCCACCACAGGCTCGTGCGCCAGCGGTTGGAGCGCGGGCTGGAACTCACAACCCGGCTGGCCTGGCCAGAATACCGAGCCGGGTGAGCGGGAAATGTGCCGGATGTGGACGACAGGACGGTTGGATTGGCGCCATGCGCTCAACAAACGCTGTATCTGCACTTCGGCGTCGAGGTTGTTGCGACGTCCCAGCTTCGGCTGGTTCATGCCTTGCTGCATATCGATGATCAGCAGTGCCGCGTGGGTTGCTGGCGGTTCCATGACACTTCCCTTTGCTCGTGAGGCTCGAAACATAACAGCCAATGTGGGCATCCAGACAGCGATTTCCTACCTGGGCAGCTTTAACTGAGCCTCGGCGTACGGCACCACTGCGTCGGTACGCCCGCTCGATCCGTCTCATTATTGAACTGCCCCGCCCTTTAAATCGCCTTGGAAGAGGATCGCATCGGCAAACCCAAAGCGTGTCTTTAGCAAATGCGGCTAGGCGTGCTCACGACGCTATGGTCGACTCTATTGACGGCCGTACTTCCAGGAGCTTTTTCCCGTGTCTGACATGCCGACCCATTTCGCTTACACAAAACGTTTCAACGCCGTACTCGCCTACATAGATGCCAATCTCGAAGGCGACCTGTCGGTGAGGGCGTTAAGCCAGGTGGCGAACTTTTCGACGTTTCACTTCCATCGACAATTCAGTGCGTTCGTAGGCGTGCCGGTTTCACGTTATGTGCAACTGATGCGACTGCGGCGTGCAGCACATCGCTTGGTCGCCCTCGCTGATCACTCGGTGCTGTGCGCCGCATTCGATGCAGGTTTTGAAAGCCCCGAGGCGTTCTGCAGGGCGTTCAGGCGAGCGTTCGGTACCACGCCGAGTGCTTTCAGGAAGGAACCTAACTGGCAAGTCTGGAATACGGTATTCGCAATCCCTCACTTTTCCAGGACTATCACCATGCAAATACGAATTGTAGATTTCCCTGAAGTCAAGGTGGCCGCGCTTGAGCACTGCGGACCACCGGGGCTTGTCAATGAGAGCGTGCGCAGGTTCATTGAGTGGCGTGTACAGAGCGGACAGTCGCCAGTGGCGTCGAGTCGCACCTTTGGCATTCCCTTTAACAACCCCGATACGACACCCCCACAAGCATTCCGCTTCGCAATCTGCGGCGAAATCCACGAGGCTGTGGCGGCGAATGCGTTCGGCGTGCACGAGCTCCTCATTCCTGGCGGTCGCTGCGTCGTGGTGCGACACGTGGGGTCACCGGACCACATCGGCGAAACGATCTATCCCATTTACCGCGATTGGCTTCCTGCCAGTGGGGAGGAGCTTCGTGACCAGCCGCTGTTTTTCCATTACCTCAGCGCCTACCCCGAGACGCCGCAGGATCAATGGCAAACAGATGTGTATATTCCGCTGCAATAGCGGAGCAACGCGCCTTGGTCCGGCAAAGCGTTGACGCCCGGGTGAGCGCCCATGCCGTCGAGATCCTGCACGGCCATCGCCGGGTCGCCACCCACCTGTTGCTCGCGCGGCGCCTACAGCCCCCAAAGCGAACATATGCCGGCATCGCACAAAACTCATCGCGACTGGACACCCCAGCGTCTCAAGTCGATTGCAAGTAGTTGGCTGGAAGTGTGCCAAACATGTCGCTGTAGATCTCACCCAGCCAGTCAATGAAAACGCGTACCCGTGGCGACAGGTGCCGATGATGCGGGTACATGGCAGAAACCGTCAGGCCGGGGCTCTTCCAATCGCTCAAGACTTCCACCAGGCGCCCCGCTTCCAGATACTCTTCAATGTGGTAACGAGGCACCTGAATCAGACCGCAGCCACGCAATGAACATACGACGTAGCTTTCAGCATCGTTCACTGCCATCCAGCCATTGAGTGTGAACTGGCGTATCTGGCCACCGAGGACCAATTCCAAAGGAAGATTCGAGGAGCCATTGCTCGAAAAGAACTTTACTGTTTGATGCACGGCCAAATCTTCAGGTTTTTTAGGGCTGCCGAAACGCGTCAGGTATTCAGGACTCGCGCAAATGATCTGGGGCATTACCGCAAGAGGCCTGGCTACCAGAGTCGAGTCTTGGGGGGTGCCTGCGCGCACGACGCAATCTACCCCCTCCCGAACGAGATCCACCAAGCGATCACCACCACTGGCTGTCAATTCGATTCCTGGATAGCGCGCCCGAAACTCATCAATCCTTGGCAGCACAATCTTGGTCGCATGAGTACCGTGCATATCCACGCGCAGCAATCCTTGCGGATTAGACGCTACGTGGCGCAATGATGACTCGGCATCGTCCAGTTCACTCAGCACGAAAACACATCGCTCGTAGAACGCCTGCCCGTCGACTGTCGGTCGCACATGCCGAGTGGTGCGTTCCAGTAGTCGAATCCCCAGTCGGCTTTCCAGCTCTTTGATGGCGTGAGTCGCGGTGGCACGTGGAATGTCGAGCGCTGCCGCTGCGCGGCTGAAGCTGCTCAACTCAACGATACGCGCGAACAGCTGGAGTGAATCGAAGCGATCCATCTATTGTTGTTCCTGGTGGAATTTTATTGGCCATTTAGCTGTATTTATCCAGTTCTGGCAAACAAGCAACATAGGACTCAAGGGCACTGTCGCCCACTGACTTGCAAATCAGGAGTCCTGTATGACTGACAATAGTTTGAAAACGGCCCTTGTTACCGGAGGCTCTCGTGGCATCGGCCAATGCATCGCCATGCGCCTCGCCGCCGACGGCTTTGCTGTGGTGGTCAACTTCGCTCACAACACCGCAAAGGCAGAAGAAACAGTTGCAGCGATCCAGGCTGTCGGCGGCAGAGCCATCGCAGTCAAGGGTGACGTCGGCAATCCGGAGGACGTAGCTGCCTTGTTCACGGCCGCCAAAGAGGCTTTCGGCAGGATTGATGTCGTGGTCAACAGCGCAGGCATTATGCCGATGGCGACCATCAGAGAAAGCAGTCTGGCTGACTTCGACAAAGTCATTGCCACCAACCTGCGGGGTGCGTTTCTGGTACTGGGTCAAGCGGCTGCACATGTCGATGACGGCGGTCGCATTATCGCGCTGTCCACCAGCGTGATCGCCAAATCGTTCCCCTCCTACGGTCCCTACATCGCGTCTAAGGCAGGCGTTGAAGGACTTATACACGTGCTTGCCAACGAGCTGCGAGGTCGTCGCATCACAGTCAACGCCGTTGCACCCGGACCCGTCGGTACTGATTTGTTCTTTGAGGGCAAGAGCCCGGAACAAATAGCGCAGATCGCCAACCTTGCGCCGCTGGAACGCTTGGGAACCCCAGAGGACATCGCCAGTGCGGTGGCCTTCCTGGCAGGACCGGACGGCGGCTGGATCAATTCGCACGTGCTTCGCAGCAATGGCGGTTTCGCCTAAGTCAACCAAGGAGTCATGTCATGAGCCAAGTTATTCTGATCACCGGAGCATCCAGTGGGTTCGGCGCGATGTGCGCGAGCGCGTTGGCCGACGCAGGCCATATTGTCTACGCCAGCATGCGCACGACTGACGGTGGTCGCGCCTCGCAGGTATCCGGAGAAGCGAAATGTTGACTGAAACGGGCGAGTCATCGAGCAATACCGTTGTGACTGAAGCGATCAGCATTATTGAAGTCCACGTGCAGACCGAGGCGTCATCGTCGTGCGAGTCGCGTTTGTCATCCTTGGCGACAACCATCCTGGGCTCGCCTGGATGCATCACTTATCAAGCGCTTCAAAGTCATACGAAAAAGGACCTTTGGATTATGACCGGCCTGTGGGAGTCGCCTCAGGCCATGGAGCGCCACTTTTGCCACCCTGCGCTCAGTGAACTGATCAACTTGCTGGGCCCCAGGTCGGTTAAAAAGGTCACTGCAAACGCGTTCCCCAACTCAGGGACGTTAAGTGCCTAACCCTAGAACGCCTCGCAACCACCGGGATTTATATCTGATCGGGGCGGGGCTTGCTTAATGGTTCTAAGGAGTATGGATATGAAAAAATCAATACACGATGTTCAGCTGTTAACTGAGAGTGTAAGCCGCCAGGAGCGCCTGTTGTTCCCAGCGCTAGCGCCCCTGTATGCGCGGGGAGAGCCGGTTATGTATGCCGTCTTGCGCGCGGCCTTCGGCGCTATTTTGTTTACTCACGGCCTGCCGAAAGCGTTAGGAATATCGCATGGCTCCATGGCAAATCCCATGGAAGGCTCCATCAACCTTATGCAGAACGTCCTGGGGCTGCCGTTCGCCAGCGAGCTTGCGTTTCTTGTCATGCTACTGGAGACCCTGGGTGCTTTTATGCTCGCCGTTGGCTTGTGGGTACGACCAGTTGCTCTGATCGTCGCTCTGGAAATGGTAGGGATCAGTTGCGCTCTCGGCCCAACGTGGCCGTGGGTCGACCGGGGAATTGAATACCCGGTACTGATGACGTTTCTCGCCCTGTACATCGCTGTGCGTGGCAGCGGCAGCCTGGCACTGGATCGCAAATTGAAATACACGTTCTGACTGTGCTTTTTAGGCTCCGCTACGTCACCGCGTCAGCTTTTTCCAAACCTTCGGCCGTCCAACGCTCATGCTGAAAAACTAAGTCGGTGCCAAAGCTCACATTGGTGTCGACGATGGGTCAGGGCTGGTGCACAGCGTGGCGGTCACTGCGGCCAACGTCGCGGACATAACCCAAGTCGACAAACGGCTACACGGTGCTGAGAACGTGGTCTGCGCCGATGCAGCCTATACCGGTGTCGAGAAGCGCGAAGAGCATGCGGGACGCCACGAGATCTGGCAGATTGCAGCCCGGCGCAGCACCTACAAAAAACATGGCAAACGCCGCGTATTGTACAAAGCGATACGCAAGATCGATAAAGCCAAGGCTCAGGTTCGCGCCAAGGTTGAGCATCCATTGCGGGTGATCAAGCGCCAGTTTGGTTACACGAAAGTGCGCTTCCGGGGCTTGGTGAAAAACACTGCTCAGCTGGTGACGCTGTTCGCCTTGTCGAACCTGTGGATGGCGCGTCGACATTTACTCTGCGGCGTGGGACAGGTGCGTCCGTAATGGGGGAAATGGCTGCTAGGAGGCACTCGCAGCAGCAAAAAACATGAAATAGGCGGCTACTTCAGACCATACTTAGCTGAGTCAGCCTTCGGCTTTGAGCTAACAAGAATAACATTTAGATACATGTTTTTTTTCTTTGAACGCTCGCGTTTATGGACTGTTTTCATTTGGGCGACGGGCGGCGCTTCAGGTCTGTTCAGAAGCGTCGAGAGAGATAAAACGAAGAGAGGTTTTCCTATGTTACTGCGCAAGCTCAATCTCGCTCCCCGCTCGGCCCTGTGCTTCGGGTTATTTTGCCTAGTGATTATTGCGTTGGGGCTCATCGCCCTTAACCAGATGGCAAGTTTGAACGCTTCTGAAAAGTTCGTAGAAACCAACGTAGTGCCTAGCATCTCTTTGCTGGGAACGATTGACCGGGATTTTATTAGTATTAGAGGTAGCAACGCGCGGTTGCGTAATCCTGTCGAGCCAGAAAATCGTAAAACTCAAGCACTTGAGGACGTAAGTAAAGCCCGCGCAAGCGTCCAAGAAACACTTTCGACGCTTGAGCCGTACATAGTCACCGCTATGGGGATACAGGTTTTCGGTGAATTGTCTCAAAGCTATTCCGCTTACCAAAAAGTACAAGATCAATACCTGTCATTTATTTCTTCTGGCAGTCTTGATGACGCTGTGAAATTGTCTAACGAAGCAATGAAGCAATCGGCAGACACTGTGGAGCGGGATATAAAAAAACTTATTGAACTGAACACCAACAAAGCTAAAAAAGCAGGCGAGGAAGCTACTCTCATCTACGATCAGGCCAAAATTATTGTTGGGTGCTTTATCTTGGTCGGCACATTGGCTGCCATTACTCTCGCTCTGATGTATACCCGCAGCGTGACTAGCCCGGTCAGCCAGTCACTGGCCATCGCTGAGCGTATTGCCAAAAACGATCTCAGCGAGGTCATTGAGGTGCAAGGAAGCGACGAAGTTGCCAGGCTCATGCAGGCTTTGAAGGCCATGCAACAGGGGCTGCGAAATACGCTTTCTTTGATATCTGATTCGTCCAGCCAGTTAGCGTCTACTTCTGAAGAAATGCATGCCGTCACTGAGGATGCTAATAAAGGCATGCTGCGCCAAAATAACGAGGTCGAGATGGCCGCTACTGCGGTCACCGAGATGAGCGCAGCCGTAGAGGAAGTGGCTAGAAATGCCTCAGCAGCCTCCGAAGCAGCCAATCGATCCAACTCCGCCGCATTGGCAGGTCGTTCACGCGTAGATGAAACCGTTCAGGCCATCAGCTTAATGGTCGCAAATGTTGAAGACGCTTCCCAAGAAGTACAGGGGCTCGCCGTGATGGCGACCGACATCAGCAAGGTTCTGGATGTGATACGGGCTATCGCCGAGCAGACCAATCTTCTTGCATTGAACGCTGCTATCGAAGCTGCTCGTGCCGGTGAGGCAGGTCGAGGCTTCGCGGTAGTGGCGGATGAAGTAAGAGCTTTGGCTCATCGTACGCAGCAGTCGACCAGTGAGATTGAACAGATGATCAGCTCGATTCAGAAAGGCACTGGAGCGGCTGTTTCGGCAATGACCCACACCAACGCCCAAGCTCAGAGAACGCTTGACACAGCTCAAGGCGCCGGTACTGCTTTGGTGGAAATCACCGACTCTATCGATAATATCACCGAGCGCAATGTTTTGATCGCAACTGCATCGGAAGAGCAGGCTCAGGTTGCCAGGGAGGTGGATCGCAGCCTGATCAGCATCCGAGATCTATCAAGTCAAGCTTCAGAGGGTTCAAGTCAGACCGCTATTGCAACGTCTGAACTGACCAAACTCGCGGTCGAATTGAATAGGCTCGTGAAGCAGTTTCATATGTAGAGGGGCTAGTGCGCGGCTCAGTTGACGGTGCAATGTTGCCAAACTACAGATGAGTCGGCGGGTAGGTTCCCACGTGTCGACGCAGTGATTCCATTTCACCTATACACGTGCATCGCAATGGCGTACGCGCAGTTTAACGGCGCGCATTTCCATGGGCTCGGTGGCGAGCCAGATGACAAACTACGCCACGGTAGGAAGCCTTAATGGGATTAAGTAAAGGCAAACGATTCGAAACAGAAGATATCTTCGTAGCCTATCCTTACGAAGAAGTCATGTTTCGCTGGGATCATCGTTCAAAACGCGTGTTTGTGCGGTTTTTCGGCGATCCCGAAAGTAGCCAGCCAGTCCCTCACGACAATCGCCTGTTTAATGAAGCGCTCCGCTTCGGCGATGAGATAACGCAAGAGGAATATCGGGCCGGGCGCTCCCGTCTTTAGATTCTCGACTCAACATCCGCTTTCATCAGCGGGTGATCTCCCAGGCGGCTCACGAGGCTAGACCACACTCTCCCGATATACGCTGCTGACATGCCCAACCCCTGCCGCCTGCAACCGTGCCACCAGATCCTCCCGCGCCGCGCGCCCGCCGGTACGCACATACTCCAACCGCAGCCGTGATCAGCACCACCGGCACCAGGTGTACCGGTGACAGCGGCATGTCGTCGAGGCGGGTAGGGAAGTCTGGAGCTGGGCCGCCGAGCAGTACGCCGGCGGCGTCGTCAGTGGTGACAAACAGGTGGGGCAGTTGATCGCTCATCAAGTGCGATTGGCTGAAACCGGGCAGTTCCAGGGAGAGTACGCCGTGGCTCTCCAGTTGCTGGGTAGCGCGATTACGTAGGCCTGAAACATATCAGCCATTCCGTCAGCATAAACAGCAATTTCTTCAGCGGTTCGCGGGCGGCCGGAGAACGCTTTTCCCTCCGAGCTGAGCGTGGTCAGGCGTCAACTCACGCACGCCCATACGGGGTGGCAGGGGCCCGGTGAGGGGGAACGTTGACGCCGGCAAAGGTGACCGGTAAACGGGCACCTTTGCCGGCTACAGAGCGGTCAATTGTCGGCCTTGACCCATTTGCAGTTTGTCAGCGTATTTCCACCATTCACGCGCAAGTAATAGGCATCCGGTGCACCATTACGCTGGTGAACTGTACCCACGGCGCCGTCGTGATAGTTGGTGTACAACTTCCCGTCAACAATCTCCCAGCCTAACGGGTAGGCCGAGGAGCGGTAAACCCACCAGCGAGGGGCCGCTCGGCAGGACAGATAGTTGCCGTCCTGAGTCTCAAGGACTAAGAAGTTGCCATCGTTGGAGACTTTCTTGAACTTGGCTTTCGGACCGTTGGACGCGGTTGCGCTGATGTAGTCGTAGAAGCTCCACGTCGGATTGGTACCAACAAAGTAAGCATGGCCTTTCCTGACTTTACCGTCGTCGTCGATATATTCCAGCTCAAGGTTGAGCCACTCGTCATCCGGAGGGGATTGGCTGCCGCCGCGAGAGGTCAGGGGGGGACCATCGGGTACGAAGGGTTGATCATCTGCGGCGGGCGTTAGTGTATCGCTCATGGGTAAATTCCTTTAAATGAGAGAGTCGGAATGATTATTCGCCGAAGCCGAAGCCATAATGCGGAGGGGGTCATTCAGGGGAGGATTGCGGTGATAGGCCAAGTTTCGCCCTGCACACAACGAGCTGTGCTACCACTGGGGACAACGACCCGTTTCCGCTACGGCTGGTCCTTCTCTCATCCATGAGTTCAGCAACCAACGGTATGATCCGTCGAGGCGCTATGCAAGGTTAGGACATAGCGCTGAATTCGTCGAAAAATATCTGCGGCGTGCACCCGTCGTCGTTTCGATGACGGGTGCTGGATGACTGCTGATCAGCGATTGAACCGCTCAACCAACGCATATTGGGTGGATGCGGTACTCGTCAGCTCCTTGCTCAGGTCTGTGGATTGATGGGCTTGTATCGAGGTCTGGTCAGCCAGTTCGGCGATGGTGGTGATGTTGCGGCTGATCTCCTCGGCGACCGCGCTCTGTTCTTCGGTGGCGGCGGCGATCTGGGTGGTCATGTCGGTGATATGGGACACCGCTTCGCTGATGCCTACCAGAGCCTGGTCAGCTTCGAGCACCCAAGCGACGCCTTCCTGCGCTTGGCGTTGACCGTTTGCCATGCTGTTCACGGCGTTGTTGGAGGACACCTGCAACTGGGTAATCAGCCCGTGGATCTGGGTGGTGGATTGGGAGGTGCGTTGCGCCAGTTGGCGCACTTCGTCGGCGACTACGGCAAAGCCGCGGCCCATTTCACCCGCGCGGGCCGCTTCGATAGCCGCGTTGAGCGCCAGCAGGTTGGTCTGGTCGGCGATGCCTTTGATCACATCCACCACGCTGCCGATTTCGTCGCTGTCCCGAGCCAATTGCGCCACGGTGACGCCAGTCTCGGCGACGACAGTGGACAGGCGCTCGATGGCTTCACGGGTATCCCGCGCCACCTCACGACCGCGTCCGGTCAGCACGTTGGCTTGCTGGGTGGCATCCGCAGTGCGCTGTACGTGGCTGGCGACTTCTTGAGTGGTCGCGGCCATCTGGTTGACGGCGGCGGAGACTTGTTCGGTTTCGACACGCTGGCGGTCCAGGCCGTTGGAACTGGCAGTGGCCAACTGATCGGATTGCCCGGCCAGGGCACTTAGTTGTTCAGCGCTGTCCTGCAGGCGGGTGAGGCAGGTTTTCAGGCGCGCGCTCTGGCTGAGGAACGCTGTTTCCAAGCGTGCCTGTGGCCCCCGGGCGTCGCTGTACATCTGCGCGATCAACGCATCCGAAGTCGAGGGTTCGACACCTTGCAGCAGGCGCAAGGTGCTGCCTTGGCGCCAGCGTGAGCAAAGCATACCGACCGGCACGGCGACGGCGACGGCCACCGCAATGGCCAGCGGTGCGCTGAGGAATAATCCAGCGAGGCTGCCAGCCAGTCCGGTTGCCACGTAAGGCACGCAGCTGACGGCGGCCGGCAGCCAGGCATCCTGGCGTGGCACGCCCGGTTTGCCCCGGCTGATACGCTGATACAGGGCCTGGGCCCGGCGGATTTCGTCGTCGCTGGGCTTGACCCGCACTGACTCGAAGCCGACAACCTTATTGTCTTCAAAAATCGCCGTGACATAAGCGTTGACCCAATAGTGGTCACCATTTTTCGAGCGATTCTTGACGATGCCCATCCACGGCTGGCCTTGTTTGAGCGCGCTCCACATGTGCGCAAAAACCGCGGGGGGCACATCAGGGTGACGTACGATGTTCTGCGGCGCGCCGATCAGGTCGGCGCGTTCAAAGCCGCTGATCTCGACAAAGGCGTCGTTACAGTAAGTGATGACGCCGCGCACATCCGTGGCGGAGATGAGTTTTTGTTGCGGCGCGAGGGAAATCTCGCGTTGTGTTACAGGCTGGTTATTGCGCATTCAGACTACTCCCTGGTTGCCTTCAGTCCATCGGCGCCAACTGCAAAAAGGTTAATACACGTTGGCTAATTCGCCAGCCACTGGTCAAAAGCCTGAAACTTGCAGATGAAACCCCTCATAATGGCGGCCATTTTTGTTTAGCCGTTATTCTGGTGTGCCCCCATGGAAATCAAGGTCAACTTTCTCGACAACCTCCGGCTTGAAGCCAAGTTCGATGACTTCACGGTGATTGCCGACCAGCCCATTCGCTACAAAGGCGATGGCTCGGCACCGGGGCCGTTCGATTACTTCCTGGCGTCGTCGGCGTTGTGCGCGGCGTACTTCGTCAAGTTGTACTGCGAAACACGCAATATCCCCACGGACAATATTCGCCTGTCGCAGAACAACATCGTCGACCCGGAAAACCGCTACAACCAGATCTTCAAGATCCAGGTCGAGTTGCCGGCGGATATCTCCGACAAGGACCGCCAGGGCATCCTGCGCTCCATCGACCGTTGCACGGTTAAAAAAGTGGTGCAGGCCGGGCCTGAGTTCGTCATCGAAGAAGTCGAGAACCTGGACGCTGATGCCCAGGCGTTGTTAATGCCAGGTTCTACGGCCGAGGGCGGCACCTACATCGCCGGCAAAGACCTGCCACTGGAGCAGACCATCGCCAACATGTCCGGCATTCTCGCCGGCTTGGGCATGAAGATCGAAATCGCTTCGTGGCGCAATATCGTGCCCAACGTCTGGTCGCTGCACATTCGCGATGCGCATTCGCCGATGTGCTTCACCAACGGCAAGGGGGCGACCAAAGAGGGCGCCTTGGCGTCGGCGTTGGGCGAGTTTATCGAGCGGCTCAACTGCAACTTCTTCTACAACGACCAGTTCTGGGGTGAAGAGCTGGCGAATGCAGCGTTCGTGCATTACCCGGATGAGCGTTGGTTCCAGCCAGGTCCCAAGGACGCGCTGCCAAGCGAAATCCTCGACGCTTACTGCCTCAAGGTTTACAACCGCGATGGCGAACTGCGTGGCTCGCACCTGTTCGATACCAACTCCGGCAACGAAGCGCGCGGGATTGTTTCGCTGCCATTCGTGCGCCAGTCCGACGGTGAGGTGGTGTACTTCCCGTCCAACCTGATCGAAAACCTTTACCTCAGCAACGGTATGAGTGCCGGCAACACCTTGGCCGAAGCCCAGGTGCAATGCTTGTCGGAGATTTTCGAGCGCGCGGTGAAGCGTGAAATCATCGAAGGTGAGTTCGCCTTGCCGGACGTACCGGCCGAGGTGCTGGCCAAGTACCCTGGCATCCTCGCCGGTATCCAGGGACTCGAAGCCCAAGGTTTCCCGGTATTGGTGAAAGATGCGTCCCTGGGCGGTGAATTCCCGGTGATGTGCGTGACCCTGATGAACCCACGCACCGGCGGCGTCTTCGCCTCCTTCGGCGCGCACCCGAGTCTGGAAGTGGCACTGGAACGCAGCCTCACCGAACTGCTGCAAGGCCGCAGTTTCGAGGGTCTGAATGATCTGCCGCAGCCGACCTTCGAAGGCCAGGCGGTGACCGAGCCGAACAACTTCGTCGAGCACTTCATCGACTCCAGCGGCGTAGTGTCGTGGCGCTTCTTCAGTGCCCAGTCGGACTACGAGTTCGTTGAGTGGGATTTCTCCGGCGAGGGCGAAGACTCGAATGCCCAGGAAGCCGCGACGCTGTTCGGCATCCTTGAAAGCATGGGTAAAGAAACCTACATGGCGGTGTACGAGCACCTCGGCGCCACCGCGTGCCGCATCCTGGTGCCGGACTACTCGGAAATCTACCCGGTGGATGACCTGATCTGGGACAACACCAATAAGGCGCTGTTTTTCCGCGCGGATATCCTCAACCTGCACAGCCTCAATGAGGAAGAGCTGCAAGCGTTGGTCGAGCGTCTGATCGAAAGCGAGCTGGACGACTACACCGATATCACCACCCTTATCGGCATCGAGTTCGACGACAACACCGCCTGGGGTCAGTTGACCATTCTGGAGTTGAAACTGCTGATCTTCCTCGCCTTGCAGCAACACGAGGAAGCCAAAGAGTGCGTGGAGATGTTCCTGCAGTACAACGACAACACCGCTGAGCGTGGCCTGTTCTATCAAGCGATGAATGCGGTGCTGGAGATGGAACTGGACGACGACCTGGAACGGGCGGATTACGAAGCCAACTTCCGCCGCATGTTTGGCAATGAGCGGATGGACGCGGTGATTGGTTCGGTGAAGGGCGATGTGCGGTTCTATGGCCTGACGCCGACCAGTATGAAGCTGGAAGGGTTGGAGCGGCATCAGCGCCTAATCGAGAGTTACAAGAAGCTGCATTCGGCGCGGGCCAAGATCACCTCAGCCTGACGCAAACGCCTGTGGGAGCCAGCTCCCACATGTGATCGGTTTCTGCTGTTAGATTTTTGCCAGGGCCTGCGCCAAACCCACGCATCTGTTTTCGTGCCAGCTCATGCTGCGGATGGGACGCCAGGCCCGGGTAAGGTCGGTGAGGCTCAGCAGGGGGTTGGGTCTCGACCCAGACCATGCGCGTGTCGTCCTGCAAGCTGGCCTCAAACGCCAAAAAATCACTCAGGTCGACAAAGCTGAAGCGGTGCCCGGCGCTGCGTTGGCGCACCTTGTCGAACCCGCTGACCCGAACCAGCGGCGTGTTGCCGATAAGCTGGAGGACAGCGGGGCGAGGAAGCGAGGGCATGTCGTCACCGGGATACGGAGGGGTTGGACAGCAAGAGGCACAGCCTGCGTTCGACGATAGGCCGGGATCGGTCCGGTCGCAACCGGACGCTCCGCTGGCGGTCTGTTTTTAGCGCATCAGCCGGCCAGGTTCTGCAGCTGCTGCAAGCGTGCTATCACGTCAGCCCCGGCCGTTTGCATCGGCGCCCGCAACTCGCTGCCGATCAAGCCCTCCAAGGCCAACGCCGCTTTAACCGGTGCCGGGTTGGGCTCCATGAACATCGTGTTGATCAGTGGCAGCAACCCAAAGAACGTCGCCCGCGCCTCGGCCAGTTGGTTGTCCCGTACCTGCTGGCACAAAGCCACAAACTCTTCAGTCTGTCTATGTGCCGAGGCCGCAATAGCCCCGGTAGCGCCGAGGCACAGCGCGTTGAACATCTGCACATCTTCCCCACACAACACATCCACCTCACCGCTGGCCAGCAGCGCTAGGGTATTGCCCAGGTTGCCGCCGCAGTCCTTGATCGCGACGATCCGCGGGTGGGTGACGATAGTCAGCAAGGTGGCCTGCTCGAAAGTTGCGCCGGTGCGATAGGGAATGTCATAGAGAATGATCGGCACGCTGGACGCATCGGCCACTGAGTGGAAGAAGGCCACCAGGCCGGCCTGGGACGGGCGGATGTAACTTGGCGCCGGCACCAGCAAACCGGCGATCGGCCGTTGCAGGATTACACGCTGGAATTGCAGTAACTCGATCTGGTTGTTGCCTGCCAAGCCCATGACTACGCGGTGCGCCGGCACCAACTGCAACACCGCATCCAGCACCGCGAGTTGTTCCTGGCGGCTCAGCGATGCGGCTTCCCCGGTGGTGGTGCATACCATGATCCCGGCCACGTGCTTTTCCAGCAGGTGGCTGACCAGCCGGCGCAGGCCGATAAAGTCGATGGCACCGTCATGGAACGGCGTGACCACGGGGACCCAGATACCTTGAAACGATGACATGCACTTTCTCCTGATGATTGACCGCTTGAGTCACCGTCAGAAGGGCAGAGGGAATTGTGCAAGGGAGGAAGACCGTCGCGCTCAATGCCCTGTCAGCTCATCTGACGGGACAGCGCGCCCCGGTCACATGAGCGACTGTTTCTTCGATTTGAGGGCGTGCGCAACGCAACCTTGCGCCTTGGCAATGGAGCCAGTGGCGGAAAGGTTAACGGAGGACATTGCGGACATTGGCTGACACACCCTGAATAAGGCCTCCATCTTTATGGAATATTGCAGAGTGTGTCAACGGCGTTTATTCGAATTTATCGATACGCGTGTCGGAATAGTAGAACGCGTTTTTGTCCGTGCTCGACTCGTAGAAGTAGGCGTAGTCGGTCAGGTAGTACAGGTGGTTCACCCGGTTGTATTCATCGTTATCGAAGCTGCACTTAAGTGCCTTGGCCGCCCCGAGCAGGCCAGGGTTGAGCTCGCTGGCCTGCAGTTCGCGTTCAACTACGCAGCGGGTAATCTGGACTTTGGTGCGGCTGCCAATGAGGCTATTGAGGCTGGAGCGCGTTGTTTGATAAATCACGGTGTCGCCCACCGGCAGGGATTTCCAGTTGCCGGTGAAGCTCAACTGCGTCAGCGTTTCGCTTTCTGCCATGCCCGAGGAACTGTAGGTGTTTTTCGCCACCAGCGGGATGAGGTTGCGCCAGCTCACCGTGTGGCTTTCATAGCCTTGCCCGCGGGTGGCGATGGCCAGTTGTCCGCTTGCCGCATCCTGGCTGATGAAGTCCGTACTCTGGCTGTTGGTGGTCTCGCCCTTAAAGGTCGACGTGCCGGTCATGTGCACGTATTTGAAGGCACGGGCGGGCTTGTCCAGGTTCAACGGCGTGATTGCGGCCAGCACCTGAGGTTGTACCGAGGTCAGTGCGATGGTCACCGGCGCCTTCAGGCGTGGTTTGAACGCCGGCAGCGCGGCAATCTTCTGCGGGTTGACGCACACCTTATTGAACAACTGCACATAGTCGGCATTGCTGCCGGCGATTTTCTGTGGCGTGGGGAAACTGTCGACGTGGCCATCACTGACGCGGTTGTCGGCGTCCATGTCGTAGCCGGCCAGCGCCTTATAGGTACCGTCCGTGCACGACACCGCAAAGTGCTCGCGTTTCTGCGCATAGGGGGCGTTGTAGGGCATATCGTTGAGCACCGCTGGCTCGTCGAAAGCAGCCCAGAAGCGTGTTTCGCCATTCACGGTCTTGATGCTGTTGGCGTCGATCAATACCTGGTTGTCACGCTCGTTGCTCTGCATCAGGCGCCAGTCTGGCTTAGGCGTTTCGGCACAGGCGCGCACGAATGTCTGGTTGGCGGCCAAGGTCGCGCGCAATTGCGGCGATAATTTGCGCGCCGCGCTGTAGCGGCCTGCACTGGCGGGGTAGACCCGTTGCGAGCCGTCCAGGTACAGCAAATGCAGTTGCGGCGATGAACAGGCCGCCTCGAATTGCATGGTGCGTCGCAGACCACTCGGGCCGTCCGGCATCAGCAGCTCGAAGCTCAGCAGGTCGCCTTCGCGCACGATGCTGTTTTCAACCAGGGGCTGGGCGAGAGTGTCGGCGAGCATGCGGTCGACTTGGGTTTTCTGGTTGGCACAACCGGCCAGGGTGGCGATGCCACCGATCAGCAAAAGAGGAGTGATAAAGCGCACGAGAGCCTCGTTGAGTCCATTCGGGTTTAAGGGTAACGGCGGGGAGCGCTGAATCTGTAGCCGGATGTTACAAGGTGAAAGCCTAACGAGCCAAACGGCATCTGTACAGCGCTTGCATGGCCGCCGCCGGATAGGTGCGGGTCGCAATCGTTTTACTGCATTTGCAGCGGGCCGCTAGTCTATCCAGACATTCTGGGAGAACTTCGATGATACGACGCGCGTGCCTGGCTGCTCTGCTGACTCTATCTGCCTCGACCGCCTTGGGCGCCACGAGCTACGATCATCTGTATGCCTTTGGCGACAGCTATTCCGACAATGGCGCGGGCGAAGCGCTCACCACTCGACTCGCAACGCAAAAGGTCAAGGATGCCCAAGCGCTGCCAGGGCCGCTGTATTGGAAGGGACGCTGGAGCAATGGGCCGACCGCCGTCGAAGGCTTGGCCGACGCACTGAACATACCCCTGACCGACTACGCGGTAGGGGGGGGCCAAAAGTGGCCACGGCAACTACTACACGTGGATGATGCCGTCCCAGGATACGGGCGTTCTGGGCCAGGTCGCCGAGCACTTGCAGGCCGCCAAGTCGCACAAAGCCGACCCCAAGGCGCTGTATTTCATCTTCATCTCGGCCAACGATTTTTTCGAATGGGCCGATTTCTCCCACCCTGAAACCATTGAAGCGCTGAGTGAATCCAGCTTGGCCAACATTCGCAGTGCCACAGAGCAATTGGTAGCGGCGGGCGCCAGGCACGTGATGGTAGTTGGGACTACTGACCTCAGCCATGTACCCGCCGTGGTGCAGGGCAACCAGGTCGATAATGCGAAAAAATACCAGCAGTTGCTGGCGCAAAAACTCCCGGCGGCGCTGGCGCAGATCGGCGCGGCAAAGGTCAGCTATTTCGACCACTTGGCCTTCAGCGACAAACTGCGCGCCAATCCCGCCGCCAACGGCTTCAAGGACCTGGACACGCCGTGCCAAGCCACCTACCCAGAAGTGAAACCGCTGTGCACCAACCCCGACGGCCACTATTACTGGGACGAATGGCACCCCACCCGCACAGTCCACGCGCTGGCGGCCAAGGCCATGCTTGAGGTGCTGCCTTAACCTGCGGCCACCGCCGCTTCAATCGCGGCGATGAAGGGCGGTGCCGTTGTACCAGAGACAAAGGGTATTTTTGCGGGTCATGGTCGGACTCCACGGAAAATTTAAGGTGATTTAAGCCCTGCGCGCCATCAACAACACCGTCGCCGCCGCTGACAGCAACCCCGCGCAGCACCGATTAAACATTCGCTTGCCCCGAGGCTCCGCAAACCAGCGCCGCATATGCAGGCCGATATAGGCGTAGGCACTGATGGCGATCCATTCCAGCACCAGGAACATCACGCCCAGGAGGGCGAATTTCGGAGTGATCGGCTCGCCGGGCACGACGAATTGCGGCAGGAACGCGGTGAAGATCAAGATGGCTTTCGGATTGCTGGTGCCCAGTTTGATTTCTACCTGCTGGATGGTCGCTTTCGAGCTTGTACGTAAGGCGGCCGTCTCAGCAGGTTAGTGATTAATCAGCGGCCCTGTTGCAACTGCGCTAGCCCAGCATCCAAAGCTGTGGCCGCGTCGATGATTCGTCGCACGGCCGCACGATCGAACTCATTGTCGCGTTGGGCATCATGTGTCCCGCCGTTTAGGTAGCTCCATTCAATCGATCCACCGTTAATACCTAAAAGATCATCGAGCGCTGCTACTACTGCTGGTATCGCTGGATGTGGATTCGGCATGCGTCCCAGAGCTCCACGCAACTTCACGCACTTGTTATTGAGTTCCCAGTTTGCCCGAGGTCCGCTAAGTTTCAATTCCAAACGGCCATCCCCGCGTTTTCCCAGCCATGTCCATAAGCGATCCGTCAGGCTTTCAATGGCAGGTCTCGAGTGCCGCAGAGCATCCCGTTTTTCTTCAGCAGCAAGGGATGCCTGGGCCAGGAGGACGTAGTTCTTCGTGGGTGGGTCGGCATCGACGCGCAAGTGGTGTTCGCCTTCACGCGGGAGAAACTTATAGACCTTGATCAACTGCGCCCTCTGTACTCCCAACTCTTGCTGGATACGATGTAGAAATTCCTCAGCATGCGATGTCAGGATGACTTGCTTTCCACCAAGCAGGTCGTCTTCAAAAAAGGTCCGCCATATCCCATTTCGGTGTTCGTCATCTATGGCGTTCACAACGTCATCGAAAATCACCACAGGACACCCTTGATCGATGTTTTTTGCTAGCAATATAGCCAAACCCAGGCACTTGATATGCCCTTCACTGAGGATCACTAGGGCGTCATAACGAACCCCAGGTTCGGCTGAAAACTCAATCTCGATCTTGCCGTTCTCCGCCAGCGGAAGCCACAGGGCATGAAGTAGTTCGGCGGGCGGATCATCCCGGTTGAACGAGTTGTACAGGTTTCGAGCTCTCTGCCCAAGGCCTTGCAATAGGAGCGCTGGCAGCCCGTCCAGATATTGCCTCAAAGCCTCGAGGAATCCGTCGTAGCTGTCTTTGATCATCTTGTGATGAGCGATCTGCTGCGCCTCCGTGGCGACTTCAGCTACCAGTTCATGATTCGCTACTTCGAACTGTGCGACTTCGTTCTGTGCATCGAGCACCGCTTGTAGACTGGTGGCTCGAATGGTTTTACAGCGTTCTATCTCGGAGCGATATCCGTCCAGACGTTCACGTTCTTGAGCCAGGCTCTGGCGTTGGCCGAGGATTAAATGACTTTCAGCGTCTTTCTTCTCAATGGCGGCGACTAAGTTGAGTAGCGTCCGCCAGGCATGTTGATTGTTGTCCAACCAGGGCTTGAGCCACTCGCCCGCAGATGTTGGAGGCAGTAGCGGCAGGTTGGCTACTCTCAGTTCCTCGGGACTCACGGCCACGAGAGCACGAATAGCCGAAGACATGGCTACGAGCAATTCGTGAAGTACGCTAGTCAGTGCCTGATCATGTTGTACTTTCTTCTGCTCAATGGCCGCCAGTTCGGCGAGTTGCTGGAGACCAACTTGTGCCTTTTCGAATGGATTCTGGGCAACGTTACCGAGATCGGTTCCGCAGGCTGGGCACGAATTCGCCCCATCATTCAGTTGAAGTACAGCCTCGTATAGATGTGTATATGAAACATCTTCGGCGCGTGCTGCCAGTTGCTGTTTTGCGGCCGACAGTAGCTCATCAATGCGATATGCCTCTGCGAGCAGAGCGGCAAGATTGACCTGGTTGACATCATAAATCTGAGGTGATGGTGCGTTGAGTAAACCTTGAACATAGGGCAGCCGCCCTTGTGTTTGCGCATTTCCAAACAGCCAATCGCATACTTCGGCGAATGATTTGCCCGCCCATATACGTTCGGCCACTGCCGATTCATCACGATCTGACTGAGCGAGTTTTTCGGGGTTTGTTTTGATTAGTTGCTCAGAAGCAGCTAAATGAGCGCGTCGACCCGATAGCGTTAGTGCTTTCAGGCCAGTCAGGTTGAGATTCTCGTCAAGGGTTGGATTAAAACCTCGAACGAATTCGCTGAACTGATCCACCCCAAACAAAGTTGCGATCAGTTGGCGCTGGTCACCAGGGGTTCGAGCGGCTATTCGAGCGAAGTCATCCAGACGATTCTTTTCGATGAAACAGAATCGGTAGGTATTTTCACTGGGCACCACCGCCGCTGGAGCCGCTTCGCCCTCCCATGAGGTCAGGACCGGTAGTACGTGCCGACGAAGTCTAGCGTTATTGCAGTAAGCACGATGCTCCACGCGCTTTACCTTTGCCTCGCTAATCGATCCAAGCATGGCGGCTTCCAGCGCTTCGCAAAAACTGCTTTTCCCTGTGCCATTGGCTCCATAGACGAGCGTTATATCTCTGCTAAGGTCAAACGTCTCCTGTCGCATGAAACCGCGAAAGGGGCCTACGGTAAGCTCATGCAAGCGTCCAACGAGCGGCTCACGTCCATCAAGCGGCACGTGCTGCTGAAGTTGGGCGGGCGTGTTCAACAGATGTTGTACTGCGATAGGCGCTAGTCGCCCTGAGCGTGCGCGGCGTGCAGTACCTACTTCAGCAAGATGGCCCAAATTGGCGAGCACAAGATTCGCCATTCTCCTCACATTTTCTGGTGCTGGTGGTATGTCCAGTGACGCAAGAAATCTCTGATGTTCAGCCAGAATGGAGGTCATAACCGGTCATTGATGAGGTTTACATCCGTGGGTTTACATCAATATAGTGTGAATTCGCCATCAACGAACTTGCTATTTGAAACAATCGCTAGCCCATAGCTGTTGTGTGTATTTGCTGGGTGCCTGAGCGCCTTTAAATGGCCGAAAGTGGTCTTTTGTGAGGTTTTATATTGCCCATCACCAGGCTTGCTGGGGCCCAGCTTGATTCTCAGCGGCTGGATGGCCGCATTCGACCGACTGCTGCCGGTCACGAGCGAAAAACATCAGCCTTTTCGGTGATGGATTGGAATTACTAATCCTGTAGGCCACGTATTCCTTGCTCTACAGAGCCGGCCTGAAAGCTGCGTACCACTTTCGTACCAACACTACTTCCAAGCAGTGACGCCATGCTCCTCACGACAGGCGGCAATCGGCCAAGAGCAGACGTTCGAACCTAAGGTAATGCGATGAAGAGAAAAACAAGAATGACTGCACCATTGACCAGTAACGAAGCAACCCAGCCTGGACCTGGCTGGACGTTTGACCCTGATCGCATGATCCGAATAGCCGATTGTCATTCGATCATCGAAGTTCTTCGCCACATCAAACACAGTGGGCCGGAATGGGCGCATCGTAACGTCCACATTTGCTTTCCCGGCCCATCAAATGCTTGGGCTCTGGTGTACCCGCTTCAGAATGCCAGTGCCCCATACTTTGACTTCATGTATACCCACGAAGAGCCGCCTCAGGAAGCGCTGTCCGCACTGCTAGGGAAGTATCCACAGTGTTCCGTCATCGACTGGTCGCCCGGACGCTTGGCCTGCATCGAAGCTCAGGGGGTGGATGTTGAGACGCTCGCTGAAGTTATCCGGGATCTAGCTGAAGCTGCTTGGGAGGAGCACATCACGTTCGTCGATGCTTCGTACGAGGAAATGGGTAAAGCGTGACCCAAGAGCGGACAGTCGACCTTAGCTGCCCAAGTGTAGTGGTCTAATGAAACCGGACACCCATTTAGGCGAGAATGCTCGCCAGAACGAGGTGTCAGATGACCAAACAACGCCGTACCTTTTCCCCTGAATTCAAACGCGAGGCTGCCGACCTCGTTATC
>NZ_CAXAQI010000020.1:0-108835 GCF_963970695.1 Pseudomonas sp. EL_65y_Pfl1_R83
CGGTTGCCAAGCCTTGGGCGCAGATGTTGAGCCGCCTCGCGACCTCGTGCACCGGTTCGTCGCGAAACAGCGCCATGCCAAGCACAAGCCAGAGCACTTGATCGGCAGGCAAACGACGGCGCCTGATGGTTGCCTGACTGGAGAGATTCAACGCAGATGCCACCCACTCAACGGGGATATTTTGAGTGAAGGTACTCAGGTCAGAAAAGTTGAAAAGGTCGCCGAGGTCGAGCAGGTGCTGCTGAACAGACATAAAAAATCCGATGCCAGATATCTGGCATCGGATTTTCTAGGAGCTTCGACGTGAGCTCAAATGCTTAAGTGAACAGCATTACGATCATTCGGGGCTTTTTTTGTGGGAAAAATTAAACGACAAGTTCAACTCTTTATAAGTAATGTTTAACTAGCGAGCGAATCCGAAGTATTGAGCTACAACTAAGCAAAAACCTACAGGCGCAACTCAACGCATGGTTTATTTGATCTGTAAATCCCGCCAGTAAACTCTGCGTTTATGAATACATCAGGTGATCGTTTAAAAGCGCTACTGCGGGAAGTTCATCTTTCCGCCTCCGACTTCGCCAAGAACCGTGGTGTCACGCCTCAACACGTGAACAACTGGTTCAAGCGCGGTGTACCCATGGGCCGACTCAACGAGATCGCAGAACTGCTGTGCATCTCCAGCCGTTGGTTGCGCACCGGCGAGGGCCCCAAACACCCACCGGCCAACTTCCTGCTGGAAGGCCCGGACACCCGAAAAGGACTGCCCTCGACCCGCGAAGGAAGCGGCAAATACCTCACAGGCCCCGCCTGCCCTCCAGAAAAAATCGACGTGGAGATCGACCTCCACCCCTCATTCACCTCCACCGAACGCATCCGCGTCTCCCTGCACACCCTCCAAACCCTCACCGTAAACCCCGACCGCGCCCTGGGTGCCTACATGGTCGACAACAGCATGATCGACATCATCCAACAAGGCGCCACCCTCGCCATCGACCGAGGCCGCACGCAACTCATCGACGGCGAAATCTACGCCGTTGAACACGACGGCATGCTGCGCATCAAATACCTCTACAACCGACCTGGCGGTGGTTTGCGCATGCGTAGCCACAATGCCAGTGAACACCCGGACGAATACCTCACGCACGAGCAACGCTTTGAACAGAACTTCCAGATTCTGGGGTGGGTGTTCTGGTGGTCCACCCTGAACAACCGCCGGCCCCCAGTGCCGCTGGATGAACACCTGTTGGGCTGGGAAGGCTCTAAATCGGAGCCGGAGGTGGGCATTTGAAATGAATGTGGGTATCATGCGCCGCACATTTGGCAGGGGGTGGCTTTGCGCTATCCACCCTGCTCGGCGATGCGGAGGAGTTCCCGCGGATGCCCCTACTATTCAGCCTGACGCAATGTGGGCTGAGCGATTTGAAGGCTGGTGAGGTTTGTCAAAAACAAGCTGAAGCAGTCCCCGAGAAGCCGGCCACAAGCCGGCTTTTTAATGTCTTTTTGAAAGCCATTCTTATCTACTGAAAACCGCTACAGCCTTGCTAGATTAAGGGTTTCAGCCTATTTTCGTTCCCGTGACTTCCGTTTTGATCCGAGGCGTTCCACACGTAAGTGGGGGAACAAGTGGGGGAACAGAGGGCGAAAAAAATGGGCAAACTGACCGCCAATCAAGTCAAAAATCTGGTTGAGGCTGGGACGTACGAAGACGGTCAAGGGCTTCGTCTTTTGGTGAAACCCTCAGGACGAAAAACCTGGGTGCTCCGCTTTCAATTGACCACTACACAGGGAGATGGGTCTGGGGAGCTACCCTCAGCTCGACCTGAAAAAAGCCCGCGCAGCCGCCTATGAAAATAAAGCCCAGATACTCAACGGCACAGACCCCTTAGCAAAACGACAGGCTGAGCAGGCCGCTCAACGAGAAGCTGAACGCCGAGAACAGGCACAGCTGATAACCTTCGAGAAATTGGCCACCGACTACCGAGATGCCCATGGCTCAAGCTGGTCGGAGAAATGGCGCAAGGGCTGGTTGAGGAAGCTCGTGCTCTATGCCTTCCCTACAATAGGGAAGCTGTCAGCTGATCAGATCGAGACCAAACATTTGATCAAGGCCCTGCAGCCACTCTGGTCGACCAAGACGCGGACGGCTGACGAAGTGCGTGGGCAAATCGAACAGATCCTGGATGCCGCCAGAGCCCGTGGCCTCAGGACCGGAGAGAATCCGGCACGCTGGCGCGGCCATCTCGAAAACCTGCTCAGCCGGCATGAGAAGAAGAAAGCTCGCAAACGCCAACATCATCCTGCATTGAAATGGCAGGACCTACCGACGCTCATGGACGACTTACGCAAGGACCCCAGTCACGTTTCTGTCGCAGCTCAGTTACTGATCCTAACCGGGGCTCGCTCGCATATGGTCCGATTCGCACGCTGGGATGAATTTGACTTGGAGTCGGGTCGATGGTCTCTGCCAGATGAGCGTATGAAAACACGGCAAGCGTTCGCGATTCCTTTGGCCCCAGAGGTGGTTTCACTTCTGAAGGGCCTTCCGAAAATCAATATTAGAAGTCCCTACGTTTTCCCCGGCCACGGCCAAAGCGGCGTGATGCACGCTAATGGCATTCGCAATCTGCTACATACACTGGGTTATGAGCACATCACTCGTCACGGCTTTCGCTCAACCTTCCGGGACTGGGCAGGTGAAAAGACGCCTTTCCCAAGAGATATCTGCGAGCTCGCACTGGCCCATGACGAGCGCGGGGAAACGGAAAGCGCATATTATCGATCAGACTTTTTTGATAAGCGACGGGAGCTGATGCACGCGTGGGCCATCTACGCTACATCTACACCTGAACACACGGATGAGAGCCAACGCGAAACATCGGGGGAATGATGAGGCGGCGACCGCTGAATGCGTCGGACCTTGGGGCGCAAAGGCGACAATCCCGCAACTGCGGCGAAACCAATATCGGTGTAGGACCACGAGGTCTCTGGTTACCGACTTTAAAAGCCGGGTCCCTTTAAGCAGGGATGCGTAGCCTCCCTGCTTAAAGGGACCTCACTTAAAAAATCTAAAGCCCACGCAACTGTCTGTGGCAAACCACAGATTTCCACCGGTGGATAATTTCATCCACAGCCGCTGAATCCCCGAAAAATCGAGCCTTGACCCAAATTATCCACCGGCGTAGAAAAGATCGGGCAAAGCGCTGTCATTGACAGCAACCCAGGTAGCCCGAACCTTTAAGGCTACGCCACACCGTGGTGGTTCTCCCAAAGTGCGATTAGCGTCCGGCGGCTCGCACGGTCACAGCAATGTGATGGATGCCTACTTCTACCAGAGTGCCCACTGCGGCAACTCATCCCCGTCATAGCTGCGCTGCAGCAACTCATCCGCTTGGCCATTTCATTGCGCCAACCTGCGCCCGTCTCTTTCTCCCGGAAAGAGACGGGCGCTCCTACCGCTGCTGCAGCCCAACTCGTACAAGGCTTTGCGGCATTCCCCCTCGTGACAATCGGCGTGACAAACACCGAAGTCACCAGCAACAGCGATGCAGATGATGGTGCCGCAGCCCACGGAATGGACTGCACCTGACTGACAGTCAGGCATGCCCCGGTCATCGCATCACTGCCTTCACCCGACTCAGGATCTCGCGGCGTTGGTCTCGTCAGCCAGTGCAGCCTCCACCCGCCCACTTCCTCGGAAGTGCTCAGGAGGCCAGATCATGAGATGCCCAAGCTCCCGGTTGTAAAGAGCCGCCAGTCCCGCGTTAGTGGACAACCCTCACAGGTCGCAGGGGCCTTGATCCCTGATAACACTCAACATTCGTGGCGGGATTACGTGGGGAAAGGCTTCAACGGTTTGGCTTCGCGAGGAGTTCGATCATGGCACTGCTAGGTAAACGCGACGGGCGCAATTTTGGCTATGGACGGCAACTGAGTTATGCCGGTCCGCAAGCGTTGTGAGACCTGTTTGGCGGCGGGCATTACGGGACGGTCATACGGCTTTGCCCGGCACTCCCATTTCCGGCGGCATAACCGCATCCAGTACTGTCAGACAGCTTGCGGAGGCATCCTGGGTTAGAATCCCGCCCATCATTTATATCCCTTGGGAATACGTCGCTCGCTGGGCGACGAAAAGGAAAACCGTAATGCCCCTCACGCTTCAGCAACTGGAACGTCACCTGTTCAAGGCCGCAGACATTCTGCGCGGCAAGATGGATGCCTCGGAGTTTAAGGAATACATTTTCGGCATGTTGTTCCTCAAACGCTGCTCTGATGTGTTCGAGGAGCGTTACGAGGAAGTCGTAGCGCAGGAAATCCAAGCGGGCAAGAGCCAGGCAGATGCCTTTGTTTCTGCCGAGAATCCGCGCTGGTACAAACGCGACGGTGGTTTCTGGGTTCCCAGCCCTTCGCGCTTCAAGCACTTGCTCAACGAGGCGCACATCAATGTCGGCAATCTGCTCAATAAGGCACTGGGTGGCATTGAGAAAAATAACACCTCCCTCGACGGGGTACTGGAGCACATAGACTTCACCCGCCAAGTCGGCCAGAACAAGATCTCCGACCTCAAGCTGCGTCAGCTCATCAGCCACTTCGGTCAGGTACGTCTGCGCAACTCTGACTTCGAGTTTCCCGACCTGCTCGGCGCAGCCTACGAATACCTGATCGGCGAGTTCGCCGACTCTGCCGGCAAGAAAGGAGGTGAATTCTACACACCACGCTCAGTGGTACGTTTGATGGTTCGTCTGCTCAAGCCAGCGCTGAAACACGACATCTATGACCCCTGCTGCGGCTCGGGCGGCATGCTGATCGCCGCCAAAGAGTTTATCGACGAGCATGGCGAGGATGGCCGTAAAGCCAACCTGTTCGGCCAGGAATTCAACGGAACCGTCTGGTCCATCGCCAAGATGAACATGCTGCTGCACGGCATCAGTACGGCTGACCTGCAAAACGATGACACTCTTAGCGATCCACGTCATTTGGAAGGCGGCGAACTGCTGCGCTTTGACCGCATTCTCACCAATCCGCCGTTCTCTATCAACTGGGGCCACACTGAGAAAGATGCCAATGGCCAGCCGGCCTGGAGTCCACAGCACCCTGAGCGATTCAATTACGGTCAGGTGCCATTGGGCTCCAAGAAGGCCGATTTGATGTTCCTACAGCACATGCTCGGCGTCTGCCGCGACGAAGGTATGATCGCCACAGTTTTGCCCCATGGAGTGCTGTTCCGCGGGGGAGAGGAGAAAGGCATCCGCGCTGGCATCATCGAGGACGACCTGCTCGAGGCAGTAATCGGCCTACCGGCCAACCTGTTCTACGGCACCGGCATCCCCGCCTGTATCCTGATCCTGCGCCAACAGAAGCAGGACGGTGCCAATCGCGTCAGCGGCAAGCCAGCCGAGCGCCAGGGCAAAGTGCTATTTATCAATGCCGACCGGGAGTACTTCGAGGGTCGCGCGCAGAACTTCTTGCTGCCAGAACATATCGAGAAAATTGCCACCGCCTTTGATGAATTCCGCAAGATCGACGGCCTGTCCGATATCGTTGCCATCACCACCCTGCGCGATAACAGCTACAACCTGAATATCCGCCGCTATGTGGACAACGCCCCAACGCCCGAGTCCCACGACGTGCGCGCCCATCTGCTTGGAGGCATCCCAAAGTCCGAAGTGACGGCCAAAGCCGGCCTGTTCCAGGCCCACGGCCTTGACCCGCAGGACTTGTTCGTCATCCGTGACGAGCGCTATTTCGACTTCCGCCCAGAACTGAACAACCGCCAAGCGCTCAAGCCAGCCATCGAGGGCAATGTCGGCCTGCAGGCCAAAGAAACCAAAATTCGCGACGCCTTTGAAAGCTGGTGGAAAGAGCACAGCCCGCGCATCATCGCCCTGGCTGGACAGATGGACAACAGCAATAGCCTAGTCAGCCTGCGTAACGAGCTGCTACAGAGTTTCAGTCAGTCACTGGAAAGCATTGGCCTACTCGACCCCTTTCAGGTACGCGGCATCGTTGCCGGTTTCTGGTACCAGAGCAAATACGACTTCCTCACCCTAATGGCGCGCGGTGCCAAGGGTGTGGCCGATGCCTGGCGAACCAGTATTGTCACAGCCCTGGAAGACAAAGCCAGCAAGGACAGCCCACTGGAACATAAGCTCGTTAAGTTTCTACTCAGCGACTTTGTGATCGAGCTGGCCGAGCTAGAAGCTAAAAAGGCCGAACTGGAAAGCCAGCTCAAGGCAGCCGCACCAGCCAAGAGCGAGGATGGCGAACAGTCTGAAGGTGAAAGCGAAGAAACCGAAGGCGATGAAGAAGACACCGCCGACGAGGCCCAGGTTAAAGCGTGGAAGGCCGAACTGACTAAGGTTAAAAAACAGCTCAAGATCAAAAAGGAAAGCTTTACCAGCCATCTGAATCAAGCCGTTGATGGCCTGACTCCAGAAACCGCTGCCGAGCTGCTGCTGACCATCCTGCACAACGACATGGAGGCTATTGTTGAGCGCTACATCGCTGTCCGGCGCAGACAAATAGTCGCCGCCTTCTGCAACTGGTGGGACAAATACCGGGTGACGCTGACCGAGATCGAACACAAGCGCGACGCAGCTACACAGGCGTTACACGGATTTCTGCGGGAGCTGGGTTATGTCTGAAGAAGTCTCTTGGGCCAACCGGACCATTCGAGAGTGTCTGGCGGAGAGCTTCGCCGGGGAGTGGGGAACTGAGCCACTTCCAGGTAATGCCCGCGTACTACGCGCTACAGATATTGACGATGACGGCCACCTTATCAGCTCTGGAGCTCTACGCCGCCTTTCATTGAACAAGCTGAACTCTCGGAGGCTAAAGGATGGTGACATCCTACTTGAAGGCTCCGGCGGTGGACCTGACAAGCCAGTAGGTCGAGTAGCGTTCTTCAATGCAGCGCAACACCACGATCCAGCTGTATGCTCGAATTTTTTCAAAACCCTGCGCCCTAATCAGAGCGTGATAGAGCCGAAGTTCTTGTGGCGAATGCTGATGTGGCTTTACCGTCAGCCGATAATATTAACGCTCCAGCAGCAAACTACTGGCATCATCAACCTCAAGTTCGAAGAATATCTAAACGCTAACATCGAAATACCTACTAATTTGGGTGAGCAGCGTTCCATCGCAAAAATCCTAGATACCCTCGACACGTCTATCCGCGAAGCCGAGAAAATCATCGACAAGCTTAAGGCGGTCAAGCAGAGCCTACTGCACGACCTCCTGACCCGTGGCATAGACGCCAATGGCGAACTGCGCCCACCCCAAAGCGAAGCGCCACAGCTCTACAAGGAGTCGCAGTTAGGGTGGACTCCAAAAGAATGGAGATGCGAGACGCTCAATAGCACAATTGAAGGCTCCCCAAGAAACGGTATCTACAAGCCTGCTAGTCATATCGGCTCGGGGGTTTTGCTCGTCGGGCAAACCGCTTTCACTTCGGAAGGGTCGGTCGACTTCACCCAAGCCAGACGAGCTCGCGTGTCAGATGTCGAGTGCGACGTTTTTGGTCTGCGAGAGAATGACTTGTTGGTATCTAGGGTATTCGCGACACGGGAGGGTGTCGGCCAACCGGTTATCGTTCCGAAGCTACTGAGCGCGGCAGTTTACGAGTCCAACATGATGCGACTTCGGGTCAAGCAACAGGTGATGTTACCGCATCTACTATTTCATTGGCTGAAGCACCCGACCGCTCGCGCTTGGATCATGTCGCGCGCTTTCGCGTCCAATCAAGCCAGCATTAATCGCGAAACGATTTGCAGCGTGCCGGTACCGTTGCCATCTATCAGTGAACAAAGAACTATCTTGGCTGTAGTAATGAGTCATGACTCTCGGCTTCGTGATGAGATGCACAGCCTAACGAAGCTGCAGATATTGAAATACGGTCTAATGGACGACCTCCTTACCGGTCGCGTACGCGTCACGCCCCTACTCGAAGGCGCGATTCCATGACCGACTCACGCCCCATCTCGCTAATCGACCCACCCGGTGGCTATACCGATTGGCTGGCCGAACTGAAAACCCGCATTCACCACGTCCAGCAGCGTGCAGTGCAGGCAGTCAACCGCGAGTTGGTGCTGCTCTACTGGCAGATCGGCCGCGATATCCTTGAGCGTCAAAGTCGCGAGGGTTGGGGTGCCAAGGTCATCGAGCGACTGGCTCACGACCTGCGCACGGCCTTCCCCGATATGAAAGGCTTTTCCCGCGCTAACCTGATGTATATGCGCGCTTTTTCCGAGGCCTGGCCGGACGCTGAAATTGTCCAACAGGCTGTTGGACAATTGCCGTGGGGCCATAATTTGGTGCTGCTCGCCAAGCTGAAAGATTCGCAGCAACGGCTGGCCTATGCCCAAAGAGCCGTCGAATACGGATGGTCGCGCAGCGTGCTGGGCATGCACATCGAAACCCGCTTGCTGGAGCGCGAAGGTCAGGCACAAACTAACTTTGCTATGCAGCTGCCGGCTCCGAGCTCGGACCTGGCCCAGCAGACGCTGAAAGACCCCTATGTCTTCGACTTTCTCGATGTAAGCCGGGAGGCGAACCAGCGCGAAATCGAACACGCCCTAGTGCAGCATGTCACCCGTTTTTTGCTGGAGCTGGGCGCTGGGTTTGCCTTCGTTGGGCGGCAGGTGCCGTTGGAGGTAGGTGGCGACGACTTCTTCATTGATCTGCTGTTCTATCACCTCAAGCTGCGCTGCTACGTGGTCATCGAGCTGAAGGCCGACAAATTCAAGCCTGAGCATCTGGGCCAGTTGGGCTTCTACCTGACAGCCGTGGATGCGCAGATGAAGGGCCAACATGATTCCCCCTCTATTGGCCTACTGCTGTGCAAGAGCAAAAACAAGGTAGTGGCAGAGTACGCCCTGCGCGACAGCGCCAAACCCATGGGCGTCGCGGAGTATCAATTGATGGAGGCGCTGCCGGCTGAGCTGCAAACCACCCTGCCCAGCATCGAACAGATCGAGCAGGAACTGGCTGATAATTGAGTGTTTATGAACTGACATCAACCCGTATGGGCGCCAAGTAAATCTGATGGAGTCGGGTGAGATCGGATAGATTTCATCCATTGAAAATGGAGTAGTGAGATGGGCTGGGAATTGGACGACGTTGAGCAACCCTTTGTCGCACAGCTGCAAGGAATGGGCTGGACACACATCGAGGGCAATCTCGACATCCCGGCCGTGACGGGTCGCAACAACTTCGCCGAAGTCATTCAGGAAGCCCAACTGAGTGAACGCCTGCGGGCCATCAACCTGCGCGATAGCGAACCCTGGCTGGATGACGTGCGCATCGCCGAGGCCGTTGCAACGATCACCCGCCTTGGCACTGCCAAGCTAATGGAAGCCAACCAGAAGGCCACCGAGCTGCTGCTCAAGGGCATCACGGTGGACGGCCTTCCTGGTTGGGATGGCGGCCGTGGGCAGACGATCCAGTATATCGACTGGGAGACGCCGACCAACAACCGCTTCACCGTGATCAATCAGTATCGGGTGGACTGCCCGCCAGGCTACAACAGTGGTAAAAAATTCATCGTTCCCGATCTGGTGTTGCTGGTAAACGGCATTCCATTAGTAGTGGTGGAATGCAAGAGTCCATCCATCCCCGAGCCTCTGACAGATGCCGTGGACCAACTGCGCCGTTACAGCAACCAACGCAAGGCGGCCTTCGAAGTTGAGGACAACGAAGGCAACGAAGCGTTGTTCGCCAGCGTACAGTTACTGATCGCCAGCAGCTTCGACGAGGCGCGGGTCGGCTGCATCGGCTCCGGCTTCGCTCATTTCGCTCAGTGGAAAACAGTAGTCGGACCGGATGGCCAGGGCAGCGAACAGGAAGTAGCAAGCGGGCTGGGCAAATCCGTTTTGTCCGAGCAAGAGCGGCTGATTGCCGGACTGTTGCCCCCTGCGCACCTGCTAGATGTGTTGCGGCATTTCATGCTGTTTATGCAGGTCAGCGGGCAGACCATCAAGACCGTCTGCCGCTACCAGCAATACCGTGCTGTAAACCGTGCCATCACCCGACTGAAGACCGGCCAGACCCGCCACGAGCATGGCGAATACGACCAGCGCGGCGGTATCGTCTGGCACACCCAGGGTTCTGGCAAGAGCCTGACCATGGTGTTTCTGGTACGCAAGATGCGCACGGACACCCAACTACGTCGTTTCAAAGTCATCGTGGTGACCGACCGCAAAGACTTGCAGAACCAGTTGTCGGCAACTGCCACGCTGACTGGCGAACTGCCGGAAGTGGCTTCCAGCACCGAGGGTGTGAAGGCGCTGGCTCGGCGTCAGGGACCGGGACTGATCTTCGCCACTATCCAGAAGTACCGAAGCTCTGAACTGGAAGACGAAGCGCTGTCCGACGAGAAAGATCTGCCCGAAACGCCTGACGCAGGGCTCAAGGCCGCCGAAAGTCGCGGCGCCTACCAGGTCAGTAGGCCCATCGAAGTATTGAATAGCGACGAGAGCATTCTGGTGCTGGTGGACGAGGCGCATCGTACCCAGGCCGGCGACCTGCAGGCCAGCCTGATGGCTGGAATGCCAAATTGCGCACGCATCGGCTTCACCGGCACGCCGATCATCATGGGCGACAAGAAGCGCACCCATGAAATTTTCGGTGCATTCATCGACAAATACACGATCAAGGAAGCCGAAGCCGATGGTGCTACGGTGCCAGTGCTCTACGAAGGGCGCACAGCCCACGGCGCGGTCAAGGACGGTGCTAGCCTGGATGAGCTGTTCGAGGATCTCTTCCGCGAACACAGTAGCGAAGAGCTGGAGTTGATCAAGAAGAAATACGCCACCAAGGGCCATATCTTCGATGCCCCGGCGCTGATCGACGACAAGGCGCGTGACATCCTTCGACACTATGTCACGAATATCCTGCCCAACGGCTACAAAGCTCAGGTAGTGGCTTACAGTCGGCTGGCCGCCATTCGTTATTTCAGCGCCTTACAGAGCGCTCGTGACGAACTGCTGAGCGAGGCAGAAGCGCTGCCAGCCGCCGACAAGATGCTCGACGATGAAGCCCTGTGCCTGCGCCCACCCAAAGTGCAGGCACGCATCCAGGCCTGGCGTTACCGCGACACGCTACGTAGCCTGGAATTCGCCGCGATCATTTCCGGTAGCAACAACGACGACTCGTCGTGGAAAATCTGGACCGACGGCGGGAAGCACGAACAACTGATCAAACGTTTCAAGAAGCCGCTACGGCATGAACAGCTGGGCAAGGCTGATCCGCTAGCCTTCCTGATCGTAAAGTCGATGCTGCTGACCGGCTTCGACGCCCCCATTGAAGGCGTCATGTACCTGGACCGACCGATCAAGGAAGCTGAGCTTCTGCAGGCCATTGCCCGCGTGAACCGCACTGGCCATGGCAAGCGCTGCGGTATCGTGGTGGACTACTATGGCGTGGCCAACCACCTAAAAGAAGCCTTGGCGGCTTATGCCGACGAGGATATCGAGGGTGCGCTGGTCAGCATCAAGGACGAGGTGCCAATCCTGCGAGATCGCCATCTGCGAGTAGTGGACGTGCTGCGACGCCAGGGTGTCGAGTCGCTGGACGATACCGAAGTCTGCTTGGCCGCTCTCGATCAGGAGAAAGTGCGGGCAGAGTTCGCCGTCAAACTCAAGGCCTTCCTCGCGTCACTCGATACCATCTTGCCGCGCCCTGAGGGATTGCCCTTTATCAAGGACGCCAAACGTCTGGCCTATATCCACGCTCGCGCACGCAATCGTTACAAGGACCTGCCGGTGCTAGGCAAGGATATCGGGGCCAAAGTGCGCAAACTGATCGACGACCACGTCATATCACTGGGTGTCGATCCGAAAATTCCGCCCATTCAGCTGACCGATGCAGATTTCGAGAAGCAACTATCACGCAATGCCAACGACCGCGCCAAAGCCTCGGAAATGGAGCACGCCATTCGCTCGCACATCCGCAAGCATGCAGATGAAGACCCGGTACTGTTTCGCAAACTGTCCGAACGACTGAACGACATCCTCAAGTCGCTTGATGAGCAGTGGGACGCACTGGTCGCTCAGTTGCAGAAAATAATTTCCGACCTGCGTTCGGGACAGATCAACGATGACACTACTCAGACCGATCTTCCCGAGCATTACGCGCCCTTCCTGCGCACCGTATTGGAGGTTGTCTGTGCCGAAGCGACCCCTCAGCCGGCTGAACTGATACGGCTGAAAGATGTGACGGTGGAGTTGGTCGATATGCTGGTTGATGAACTGCAGAGCCACCGGGACATCTGGAGTCCTCGCAAGCGAGTAGCGCAGGAAGACCTCACCGGTCGACTGTTCGACCACCTGATGCTTTTGCGGCCGCAGCTTGTCGATGCCGACACCGCAGGAATACTAGCCGACCGGCTCCTGGATCAGGCTCGGGCCAGCCACGACAAGCTGATGCAGGTGTAAGCATGACGGCCAGCCTGACGGTAAACGATCTGTATCTGACGCTGCGTCGCAGTGCCCGACGCAAGACGCTACAGATCACCGTCGAACGTGACGGCACGTTGGTGCTCTCGGCACCGCCTGAGGCAGACGAAGAATCGTTGAGCCGATTCGTGCAGGAAAAGAGCTTTTGGATTTACTCTCGCCTGGCCGAGAAGGAACGCCTGCTGCGTGCCGTGCCTACCAAGGAATATGTGGATGGTGAAGGCTTCCTGTACCTCGGCCGCAGTTACAGGCTCAAGCTGGTCGACGAGCAGGACGTGCCCTTGAAACTGACGGGGGGACGCTTTTTGTTGCTGCGCAGCCAGCTGCCACAGGCAAGGGAGCACTTTATTCGCTGGTACAGCCTGCATGCCCGTAACTGGCTCGCCTTGCGGGCAAAGGAGTACCAAGGACGTATGGACGTTTCCCCCACCGGGGTGCGGGTGCAGGATCTTGGCTATCGCTGGGGATCATGCGGCAAAGGTGAAATCCTGTACTTCCACTGGAAGAGCATCCTTCTGCCCAAGCGCATCGCCGAATATGTCGTGGTCCATGAAATGGTCCATCTACACGAGCCGCACCACACCCCAGAGTTCTGGCTACGGCTCGAGCGCGCCATGCCCGATTACGCACAGCGCAAGGAATGGCTGGCGGAGCATGGGATTGAGGTGGAAGGGTTGTAAAAGTCGAGCTGAGTCAGGCCTCCAGCGCTGGTACGCGCTAAACGCCCCTCAGGGAATTGTTAAGCGGGCTTTTTTATAAGCTCGATTTCAATGGAAAGCCCGAACTGGTGGATTCGCTCGAGTTGTCGAAATGATCAAATTTGAATCGCGTCAGGCACGTCATAGATATTGCTGGTCACCTCACTCATTAAGCGATGATCCAACAGCACTTGTAAAATCGTTGGCGCAGTTGCACTGCAGACGATTATCTTGCCATTAGCTTGGTCGAAGTTCACCCCCCAATTCCTAAGCGCATTAACATTTTGCAAACTGCCCATAAATCCAGGATTTGAATATAAGGACTTTTGCTCGATGGTGGCCATGCGTCGCAGTTGCGTAGAGTTGGTGCCAATGTATTCGGCAAGCGGAGCGAGATCAGAAAACAAGTTAGAAAACTCGGCATTGGCTTGTAAGGCCTGAAAAGCTTGAGTGTAAGCTTCTTTATATTGCATTAATGACTCAAACGCGCGCTTGGCGCTGATCAACAACGTGTCAGCCGAGCAGTAGAAGTCAAAGTTCTTTTCTATCGAGAAGCTGTTGTTCTCAGCAGCGGAGAGTTCGCCGTTACTAAAGACCATATTGATAAATTTGTTGGGGTACGACGTTTTCCAAGATGCCGTGGAGCGTTTCACGGCATAAATGGTGTGACCATTATGAGAAAACTTGACCACGTAACCTTGCGCGCCCTTCAATTCTTCGACGGACTCCACAGCACACTCAGGTTCTGGGCGGTCTACTTGGACTTTTAACAAAGAAAAATTGGTCGCTAGTACTGGGGTGGCCAGGCAGCTATTTTCATTCGTTTGAGCGAGGTAAGAGTAAGGAGCGAACTCGGTGGTTCGATTGACTTCGTGGATCGCCACATCCTTAAGCAGGGTATTAACGTCATCGTCAGTTTGGACATAGGCGGTGTTGAACTTTCGACCAGTGGTGCTTCTCTTGAAAATCCATAAGTGCACCGTAGCATCGACATAGTTAAAATTTCTAAAATTATCAAAGTGCATTTGCATGGCTACTCCTTACAGATGTAGAAATCTTGGATGGTTTGAGCTTTGTAGCCCCCAGGAGGGAAGGTGCCTCTTTTTAGTATCCTTACCGTACGCGAAACCCCATTGATTTTAATATTGGCCTCATACAGACTCCAACCGAAAATCAACAAAAGCGGATTCATGATTATTTGCCCGGATTTGTAGGTGATGGCAAACATCCAAAGTAGAAACACTAAGAAGCCTAAAAGCTTTTCCGGTTCGGAATAGCTAATCCCCATAAATGAAACCACATAGGGAAATGTGTAATTGATAATTTCGTTAGGTACCGCTTTAACGGATACGACCTCAATGCGGTGCGGGAAGGCGATTCGCTTGAAAAGCTGATTTGCTAAAAATGCCGAACATACGGTTAACGCAACCAGTAAAATAGCAAGCACGGGATTTTTGAATGGAATGAGGGCGCAGGTCGGCGCCAGCAATTGGGGCAGCTTGCAAAGTGGGCGCGCCCACCACTCAAAGGGAATGTTTTGGATCGCGAGAATGATCGCTAGCGGCGTATAAGACCCAATGAAAATCAGGAACGCAGCGCTAAGCCTAAATTGCATAAAGGTACCTTTTGTTGAAGGTGCCTGGAATTTTGGCAACGTTTGCAATATTTTTTTGAACGCTTCCTTGCTCCATCATCCGCGATTCCCTTCAGTCGATGGCCAAAAGCTATCACGACCCGACTCCGTTTGCGCGGATTTTGTGACCGAAGGCAATTGCCAGCTAAATCCTCAAATCATTTGAGGTGGTCTCTTCCTTGTAGGTGGCCAGACGTGGTCATTCCGCTGAGGATTTTTTGAGGTGACGCTGAGGCAAGGCTTTTTAATGGCGTCGCCAATTCTCGATAACAAACAATTCGAACAATCGAAAAGCCAACAAAACTGGCCAAAAAAAGCCGGTCTTTTGCTGGAAAGAAAATCAGAAAATCGCCAAAAAGTGGGGGAACAAATGGGGGATCAGAGCGCTTTCCAAAACACCTAAATCATTGTTTTTCAAAAACATAGATCGATTAAAAGCTAACCACAAGCCGGCTTTTTAATGCCTGTAAAAATTACAAACCAATTGTCCAACAGCTGTTGGACAACTGGATAAGCAAAGGCGGGCCGCCTAGCGACCTGACCGATTATCAAGCCGCATCAGTTGGGCTGCATACACTCCACCGCCCGATCCGCCACCATCTTCGCCATCTCCACCAAATGCATCACCGCTCTATGCGGCGCACCCAGCGGTTCACCAAGCGCCTGCGACGTGGCCACTGCACACTGCAGTAACTCAGCCACACGCACCCAGGCATCCTCAAAGCTCAGTTCTTCATTAACGGTAAATGGGTGAGTCGCGCCCGATGATGGCGAATCCGAAACAACGTTATCCATAGCAAAACTCCTAGCAGTAAGTGAATACCACCGTCCTTTCGCGACTAAACGAGCAGAGGTGGCGGCTGTACGCAGGTTAGTCGACCGGCCGCTAGGCGCCGGCGCACCCGAAGGTGCCCTGCGCACAGCCACCATAAAGTGCAGGCGAGAAGACACCTGTCTTTGGGATGGCGCGTGCGCCTAGCGAGGTCTGGGCGACTAAACCCGATCACTGAATAGGCAGTGACCGCTCGCAGCCTAGTCACGCATTCCCGCTGGCGCAATGCACTTGGGATTCTCTCGGAAACGTCCTGCAAATGAAAGAGATCAACCCTGCTGGCCCTTTAAGCTCGGGCCTCAATCCAAGATCAAATGCGGCAAAAACCGACTCGAATCCTTGGTAATCAAACTATTATCCTCGCGCACCCCAATCCCCGCCGCCTGATCACCAATCACCCAAGACCCAATCAACGTATAGCTGTCCCCAAACTTCGGCAGCGGCGCAAACTCTTGAAGAATGAACGGCGCATCCGTATAGGGGCCATCCTCCTTCACAATCAGCCCGTCCGCCGTTTGCAGCTCGATGTTGGCCCCTTCCCGCGAGAAGAACGGCTTGCGCACCCAGCCCTTTGGCACGGCTTTACCCGGGTCGTTATCCAGGTGGGACGCCAGCAAATTCGGATGCCCTTTATTGAATTCCCACAACAGCGGCAGGATGCCTTTGTTGGAAATAATGGACTTCCAGGCCGGCTCGAAAAACTGCGTATCACTCTGGGCAATCGCCGAGCCGAAGGGCTCGTGGAAGATGAATTCCCAGGCGTGCAGTTTGAACAGGTGGGGGATCCAGCGGTCCTCGAGGTCGACGAAGCGGCCTTCGGCTGTCAGGCCGATGTCTTCGATGTCGATGTGGCGTGATTCGATGCCGACTTTCTCCGCGACGAGGCGCAGGTAGTCGGTGGTGCCTTTGTCTTCGATCGAGTCTTTCATCGAGGCGAAGTAGAAAGGTTGGTTGATCTGCAATTGGGCGAAGGCCTGGTGCAGTTTGGTGTCGATGCTGTTGAACTGATCGGCGTGCTTGGGCAGCAGGCCGCGTTCGATGCATTGTTCCAGCCAGCCCCACTGGAACGCCGCCGCTTCGTACAGGCTGGTGGGGGTGTCGTAGTTGAGTTCGAGCAGCTTGGCGGGCCCGGTGCCGTTGTAGGAGAAGTCCATGCGCCCGTACAGGTGCGGGTGACCTTCGAGCCATGAGGTTCGAATAATGTCGTAGAACGGCGCGGGGATGCTCAGGCGGTCCAGCAGTTCCTCGCTATGGACCACGCGCGCCACGAGGTCCATGCACATGTCATGGATCTCGGTGGTCGGGTCTTCGAGGTCTTGCTCGATTTGCTTGAGCGTGAACTGGTAGTACGCGCGCTCGTCCCAGTAGGGTTCGTCGTCGATGGTGTGGAACAGGAAGCCGAGGCTGTCGGCGGTCTGTTTCCAGTCATGACGCTCTGCGCAATGGATCTTCTTCATGGCCCGGTTTCCTTAACTGCTCGACCCGCCGCCGCCCCAGCCGCTGCGTGCGCTGGCCTTGCTGCCGAAGCCGCCACGGGAGGTGGCCGACGATACGGCACTGGACGCGCTGGAGGAGCGCAGCGTGTTCGAGTAATTGCTGCTGCCGTACCGCGCCTGATTCGAGCGGCCGAATGTCGCCCCGCTGGAGGCTCGCTGACTCAGCGTCGAGGAACCATAACTGCCGCGATCGTCGCGGTAGCGATACACCGGCTCGGAGCGGTAGCTGTTGCGGTTGTTGCTCAGCATGTTGCCGATCAGCAACCCCGTCAGCAGGCTGCTGGTGGAGAAGCCTGAGCCGCCGCTCGCTTGCGACTCGCCCGCTTGCGCCTTGGCCGCGTCAACCTGGGATTGTGTGACCTGGCCTTCGGCGGTCAGTTCGAAACCGCCCAGCTTGGGGATGAACTTGCCGGTGGAGTCTTGCTGGCACCAGTCGGCGACAAAGTCGGCGTCGCAGTCGGCCTGGCTGTCGTACACCGGAGCAATGCGGCGGTGCTCGACCATGGCCTTCATGTAGGCGTCCGAGCAGACGTCCACCGGTAGCTTTTCATCGGCGCACTGCTGAACAGACTGGAAGTTGTACTTCTTCTGCAACTCGTAGGTTTTTTCCGTCGGCCCACAGCCGGATATCGCCATGGCGACCGACGCTGCCAGCGAAAGCTGGACGTACTTGCTTCGTTTCATCGGGAGCTCCGTGCGCAATCAGTTCTGGGAAGGCGTCATGCAGGCGGCATTCAACATGCCGACGCTGATGGCCACGGCTGCCACGTAGATACCGGCCGCGAGTTCACCTTTTTTGATGCGTTCGGAAGTGCCTTTGAGTACCAGGCTGGTCACCAGAAACGCCAACAGTTGGACGAGGGCGGCGATCACGGCCCAAACGACAAAGTCGAGGAGGCTGATCGAGAAGGCAATCACATTGCTGGCCGGAATCGCGAAACCGATGATGGCACCGCCCAGCGCGACCGCAGCCGATACGTTGCCCGCACGGATCAGTTCGAATTCCTTGTGCGGGGTGACGCGGGTGTAGATGAACTGGAACAGCGCGAACAGCACGGCGGCACCCAGGATGTAGGTGACAAACCCGAACACGGCGGGTTTATTCAGCGAGATGGACAGAGCTTCTAGCATGGATTTCTTCCTTTTTTCAGAGCGTATTCAGGTCGGTTGTGTACAGCGAAATGCCCAGCGAGGTGCTCAGGCTGACGGTGCCTTCAGCGTCTTCTTCAACGGAAAACAGCAGGAACTCCCGGCGATCGGTCAGGCCGGTATCGCGGGCGTACAACATCGAACGGTGCTCGACGGTGTAGGCACTCTCCGGATTGATCACCTGCTCGCTCATTGCCACTAACTCTGTCTGGCCCTCTTCGCTGCCCCACACGCGGCTGTATTCGACGCCGTTGTGCGTGTAGGTCGCCAGCCCGATCAGGCTCTGTGGACCTGCCAGCCGACGCAGTTCCGCCTCACTGCTGAGGGTGACGTAACTCAGGTAGTTGAACAGGATCACCGACTCGACCTGCCCGGCGATGTCACCCGTAGTGTGCACCTGCAGCCAGTAATCTTCGTCGTTCATGTAATAGCGCGACAGCCAGGTCGACTGCCCGAGGTCCACGGTGCCGTTGCTCCAGATTTCCTGGGAACCGGGGATGACCACGCTGGTTTTATCATCGAGCAACAATCGCAGGGTTGCGTCGAAGATCACGCCTTTACCCGGCGCCAGGCCCAGCGGGCCAGTGGTCGGCAGGGCTACGCTGGCTGTGCGGTTCGACGCGGCATTCGCGTTCGGGGCCTCAAGCCCCATCAACTGTTTAAGCCATCCCATTGGAGATTTCCTTGAGGCGTGTAGAGGCGATGTAAAAGAGTTCGCCGCCTTCAACGCGCGTGGCGCTGGGCGGGTTGATCGACGGTTGTTGGGCACCTTTGGCGCGGTAGCCGATGAGGGTGGCGTTGTGGTGTTCCTTCATCTGCGCGTACAGGTCGCCGAACGTTGCTTCAAAGGCCTCGGGCAATTTCATCAGGTATTGGGTGGCGCCTTGGCCCACGCACAGCAGCTCATTAATGACCACTGACGAGCCCGGATCCTGGGAGGCGCGCACCAACATCTCAATCGCCATGCTGGAGGTGCATTCCAGGCTGGGGGCGTAGGAGCTGGCGAGTGCGGCAATTTCACTTTCGTTGAAGTGCGCGACCACATGCCCCACAGGATTCAATTGATTCACCGCCAGCACAGTGGCCAGCGTCAAGTCGTCAGACGAGGTTCGCACCAGCACACGCTCGGCACCGGGCACGCCTGCGCGCAGCAGTAACGCGGTGGAGGACAGGCTTTCGCCGCGGATGAATGCCGCTTTGCCGGGCATCGGGTTTTCTTCGAGGGTGCAATCGCAGATGACGATCAGGTTGTCGTTCGAGGTTTCGTCTTGCAGCAACAACTCAATGACCCGCTCGCTGGATGCGCCTTCCCAGCCAATGAGCACCGTATGGTCGACCTTGCCCGTGAAATCGCCTTTACCCTTCATGCCTTTTCTCCATGCATCGATGACACTGCTGGTGGTTTTGCCGATGGCTGCCGTCAACAGCGCAATGCCCCCGAGCATGACCCAGGTGGCCACGAAAATTCGTCCCGCCGAGGTCTGCGGCGCGAGATCGCCGTAGCCGACGGTGAGTGTGGTGGTGAGATAGAAGTAAATAAACGTGGCGGGAGCGGTGAGGTGCTGTTCGCCCAGAAACACCAGGCCCAGATAAGCCGTGCTCAGGTGGACGCCCAGGGCAATGACCAGACCTGCCCAGCCGAAGCGGTGAAAGAGGGAGGACGCGTACAGGCGCAGCAATAGAAAAATCGACATGTTGTCCCTGATTCCCTGGGTACTTGATTCCGGATGAGGTCAGCGCCTCGGCGTCTGGAGGCTCAAGTGCGTTCACCGCGCATTAAACCTGCTGCGCGGCGCAGAGAGAAGTATCTTGGCTGCAATAAATCCAGCGAACGCACCAAACAGGTGACCTTCGAAGGACACCCCCTGACGCGGCAGGAAGCCAAAAATCAGCCCGCCATACAGCAGAGCGACAACGCCGGCGATTATCAGGTTGCTCCAGCTCCGATGAAACCAGGCGCGAGACAGGAGGTAGGCCCACAGCCCGAATACCCAGCCGCTGGCACCCACGTGTACGCCTGCAAAACCGAACAGCCAGACCAACAAGCCGCCCAGCAGGATAATGATTGCGCTGACGCTGATGAACCGATTGAAACCTTCGAGGATGACCAGGGTGCCCAGTATCAAAAAGGCGATCAGGTTCGCACTCAGGTGAGCAAAGGACGCGTGCAAAAAGGGTGAGGTAAGAATGCCCGGCAGCCCGTACAGCGTTCTTGGGACCAGGCCGAATGCCATCAGGCTGTAACCGGTGGCTGCATTGAGTAGTTGCAGCGCGACCATCAAGAGGGCGAGGCCTGCAATTATCTTGAAACCCTTCAGGGCATCCATCCTGACCTCGATATAAAAAAGGAAGGGCAGACCATGCCCTTCCTGTTGCCGCGTTGCTTACTCGGCCGACTTTTGCTTCAGACGTTCCAGAATCGCATTGGCGCTGCCTTCGTTCGGCGTGATGCCGGCGTCGCGCAATTTGCGCTCCAGGTCGGTACCCGTCGAGGCGTCAGCCAGTTCGTCCTGGGCTTGCAGCTCAGCGGCGCGTTGCTGCTGCTTGGCTTGCAAGCGATTCAGCGTACCGACGGCGGTTTCCAGCTTGCCGTTGGCACCGCCACTGGCGATGGACGCGCTGACCTGGGCCTTCTGTACGCTGTCGCGCGCCTTGGCCATGTCCACTTGCTGACGCAGGCTTTTAATCCGGCTTTCAGCCTTGGTGATGTCCTTGCGCATGCTTTCAGCGTACCCACCGAACTCGGCGGCCTGCTTTTGCTCGACATCCAGTTCGTTGGTCAGGGTCGAAATGGCCTCGGCCACTTCCAGCGCCAGGTCTTCACGGTTGGCCTGGATAGCGGCCATCGCCTTGGACTCCAGATCCTTGATCTTGGCGTTGTATTCGCCGACGCGATCATTCGCCAGTTTGTGCTTGGCCATGATGCTGACCAGCTCACGCTTGGCATTAGCCAGCGCGCTGTCGGCGTCGCGAATTTCCTGGTCGAGGATGCGCAGGGCTTGTTGATCGACAATCGATTCGCCGACTTCGTTGGCACCGCCACGCAGCGCGGTGAACAATTTGCTCCAGATGGACTGAGTCATTGGATATTCCCTACTAATTAGTTGAAGAAGCGTTCAAAGGCTTCGCTCGCGCGCTGCACGTTATCGACGAGGGTTTTTACCTCGGTCACGATGTTCGTCAAGCTGGAGTCGGAGCTCAACGCGCCGAACATGTTGTAAATAACTTGCCCGTTCGGCATGGATTCGATGCCGATCGAGGACAGCGGGAACATCTCCCGGCTGCGCAGCACGGCGTCATTGAAGGCAGGTACGTCGTTGATGGACTCGACGTCGACCAGAACGGTGTCGACGATGATCTGCTCGCCGACCACCGCGATGTAAATCGGCAGGCCACCGAAGTCGTTCATTTCCAGCTTGATGCTGGACTCGGAGCCTTGAACCAGAGAAAGCGTAATGTCGTTGGAAACCACGTCGTCCAGGGCCTGAAGTGCACTGAAGAGGCGATCGATGTTCCAGTTGGTACCTGCGCTCATGTAATTCTCCGACATGAATGAGCCAGCCAGAATCGGCTGGCGAAGCTGTTTCTCCATCTGCTTGAGCAGGCTTCGATTTTCGGGAAGCACCCAAGTCTCGTGTTTCACATAACCGGCGGCCGCCAGGCCCGCGCGCATCTGCTTCATATAAAAGCTCGACGGCTTTTTCGCAGGCGATTTCAAGCGCTCTCCCTTGCGGCTTGCTGAATCTGTATCGGGCCCAGCCGGCGGGCTCGATGGAGAGCTGCTTTTCATGGTACTGACCTCGTTGTGAAAAACTCACGCGTGAGAAACACTACAGGCAATCTCGACCATGCTCAAGAGCTCACGCGTGAGATTTTTGCGTTACGTTTTTCGGCCATCAAAAAGCGTCGACGAGCGATAGGCGCTCCCTAGGAAACGTCCTGCACGTAACAAAGATCAGCCCTGCTGGCCTTTGAAGATCACTTCCCACTCACTCCCGTGTTCCCCCCACCCACCTGTGTTCCCAGGTGACACCCTGCAACCTTACCCCCATCGCATAAACATCAAATGAAACGTCCTACACGCATATCTAAATGAACCGTTTAAACGCCAATTACCCGACTCCCCTCGCCGCTGGCCCAAAACCTGCTTATTGCACAGCGTACAATAAAACCGGTTCAAGCCGGGCTCGCCCTCAACCACTGCTGCGTAATGCAGCCTGGGGAATGCTGATGTCTACAACACCGCTTCACTCTTCCAACCATGGCTTGGCGCGATCGCTCAAGGAGCGCCACGTCATGTTGATCGCTATCGGCGGCATTATCGGGGCCGGGTTGTTTTTGGGGTCGGGCAAGGCGATTGCCACGGCGGGGCCGGCGCTGTTGCTGGCGTATGCGTTGTGTGGAGGGATGGTTTATCTGATTGCGCGGGCGCTGGGGGAGTTGTCGTTGTATCGACCCAGCAGTGGGTCGTTTGCAACGTACGCGGAGGAGTTTTTGGGGCCGCGGGTGGCGTTTATCACGGGGTGGTCGTATTGGATGATCTGGATTCTGGTCGGGGTGCTGGAGGTGACCGGGATTGGTTTGTTGATGAAGTATTGGTACCCGGAGTTGCCGCAGTGGATTCCCGCGTTGGTCACTGTCGGCGTGTTGATGGTGATCAATCTGTTTGCGGTGAAGACGTTTGGTGAGGTGGAGTTCTGGCTGGCGTTGATCAAGGTGTTGACGATTGTCGGGCTGATTGGGGCGGGGTTGGTGATTTTGTTGTTTGGGTTGGAGACGTCTGCGCAGACGACACCCTCAGTCGCGAATCTCTGGCAGCACGGTGGGTTTTTTCCGAATGGCTGGCATGGCTTCTGGTTCGCGGTGCCTGTCGCCGCGTTTACCTTTGCCGGGGTCGAGGTGATTGGTTTGGTGGCGGCGGAAACAGCGGAGCCGCAGCGCACCTTGCCACGAGCGATCAATAGCATCCTGTGGCGCATGGCGATTTTTTACCTGGGGTCGACCGCTGTGATCATGGCGCTGTACCCGTGGAACCAGATCGACACCTCGCAAAGCCCGTTTGTGATGGTGTTCGACAGTATTGGGCTGGGTGTGGCGGCCGGATTTATCAATTTCGTGGTGATCAGCGCGCTGGCGTCCTCGTGTAATACCGGACTGTTTGCCACCAGCCGCATGTTGTTTGCACTGTCGCATATCAGGCAGGCGCCGCGTCAGTTGCAGGTGTTGAGCGCGCAACAGGTGCCGGCCCGTTGCTTGATGGTGTCGACCGCCATTTTGCTAGTGGGGGTGCTGCTGAATTATTTGATCCCGGAGAGCATTTTCAGCCTGTTGATCACGGGAATCCTGGGCCTGTTGATTTGGGTGTGGATGGTGATCATCACCGCGCATATGGCCTATCGCCGTAAGGTGCAGCGCAGCGAGCTGGCAGAAGTGGATTACCGCCTGCCCTGGCCCAAGGTCAGCAGCGTGCTGGTGCTGGGTTACCTGGGCGTGCTGACGGTGTTGGTGATCCGCGACCCGGAAACGCGCGCGGCGTTTTACGTGGCGGCGGCGTGGTTTGGCTTATTGATGCTGGTGTATCCGAAACGTACTGCGTCGAAGGGGGTGAGTGATGCCTGGCAAGCTTGAGTTGGAGCGTTGCATTCAACGGTACATCCTGGCCAATCCCAAGAGTGCGCGCCAGCTGGAGTGGGCCGCGCAGGTGATGCCCGGCGGCAACACGCGCTCGGTGCTGTTTTATCAGCCGTTTCCGTTGGTGATGACAGGCGGCAACGGGTGTTTTCTCGATGATCTGGATGGGCACCGCTACGTCGATTTTCTCGCGGAATACACGGCAGCGCTGTATGGACACTCCCATCCGGTGATCACCCATGCGCTGACAAAGGCGATGGCGAATGGGCTGAACCTGAGCGCCCATACGGAATGTGAGGCGCGGCTGGCGACGCTGATTGTGGAGCGCTTCAGCTGCATCGAGCAGGTGCGGTTTACCAACTCCGGCACCGAGGCGAATCTTCTCGCGCTGGCGGCGGCGAAGGCCTACACCGGGCGCAGCGCAGTCATCGCGTTCAACGGCGGTTATCACGGCGGTGTGTTGAGTTTTGCCGGGACAAGCACGGCGATGAATGTGCCGCATCGGGTCTACTTGGCCGACTACAACGACCTGGACAGCGTCGAGCGTTTGTTGCATGAGCATGTCGACATTGCGGCCATCCTGGTGGAGCCGATGCTGGGTGCGGGCGGGTGTATCTGTGCCGAGCCGGGTTTTCTCGAAGGGTTGCGCAGAAGGAGCCACGCCCATGGCACGCTGCTGATCTTCGATGAGGTGATGACCTCGCGCCTGGCCCCCGGCGGCCTGCAGGAAAAGCTCGGCATCACCCCGGACCTGATCACGCTGGGCAAATACCTCGGCGGTGGCATGCCGTGCGGCGCGCTCGGTGGGCGGCGGGACATCCTCGCGCAGTTTGACCCGCGCCATGGATGCCTGTCCCATGCGGGCACGTTCAATAACAATGTGCTGACCATGGCGGCGGGCATCGCCGGACTGGAGCAGGTGTACACCCGCGAAGCAGCGTTGGAACTGAATGCCCGTGGCGACAGGTTGCGCGGCCAGCTCAATGAGGTGCTGGCGCCCATGCCGATGCAATTTACCGGGCAAGGATCGGTGATGAATCTGCATCCCACGGGCTTACCGATTCGTCGTCCTTCAGATATTCCAACGGAGCGAAACGACCTGCGCGACCTGTTCTTTTTTCACCTGCTCGAATGTGGGATCTACAGCGCGCGGCGCGGGTTGTTTGCGCTGAGTTTGCCGCTGACTGACCGCGAGCTGAGCCGACTGGTCACAGCCACGCAAGCGTTCGTCGAGCGCTACGGAGGGGATTGACGGCTATTGCGCAAGAGCGACAGCGAATCGGTGAACCGCTATCCTTTCGCCGTCGCTCAACCGGAACCCACAATAATGACCAGCAAAACCGCAAACCCACGAGGCAGGCGTAAAAAAACCGCTGGCGAAGATGCAAAGAGCCCACTGAACAAAGACGCGATCATCACCGCCGCCCTGACGCTGATCGATCGCGAAGGCCTGGACAAATGCAGCCTGCGCAACCTGGCCAGCAGCCTGGGTGTGTACCCGACGGCCATCTATTGGTACGTCTCATCACGCGAGTTGTTGTTGAGTGAAGTGCTGGCCAAAGTCCTGGAACACGTTGCGCCAGCGCCTCAGGAGCGCTGGCAGGACTACCTGCGTGCGGCGATGGTCAACTGCCATGATGCCGTGCACCAGCATCCGAACATCGCGCCGTTGTTGGGCTCGCAATTGGTGTCCAACGCCAGCACCGACTTCACGTTGGTCGAGGGTGTGTTGGCAGCACTGCAACAAGCGGGTTTCAGCGGCCCTTCCCTGGCCGCCGCCTACAATACGTTTATCGCTGCGCTTGCCGGTTTCACGACGCTGGAGTACGCGCCATTGCCGGATAACACCGAGGCATGGCAATGCCAAGTGCAGGAGAAGCTGAGGGCCGTCGACGCAGAACAGCACCCCACTCTCGCGCAGAATATGGACCAACTGAGCAATCGCGGTTTCAGCCTGCGCTGGCAAAATGGCGTGCACGCCGCGCTGGATGAGAGCTTCACGTTCTACGTCGACACCCTCCTCTGCGGCCTGGAAACCCTGGCTGCCCGCCGCTGAAAATTCGCACAGCAAAACCAGACACGCCACTAATTGTACGACGTACAATTTATCGCTACAGTCCGCCACGCAAGAGCACCCCATGACCCGAATAACAACAATGTCAGAGGTCTTTTATCGTGGCGACTGCATTCAACGACGTGGCCCAGGGGCAACTGCTCTGGCAGCCCTCCCCTGAGCTTCTTCAACACGCTTGCCTCACTCATTACCTGAATTGGCTGAAGCACGAACGCCAGCTCAGATTCGCCGATTACCACGGGTTATGGCAGTGGTCCGTCGATAAGCCGGAGGCGTTCTGGCAATCGATCTGGGATCATTTTCACATTCAGGCCAGCAGCCCTCACCAGGCAGTGCCGGGTGACCGTGCGATGCCCGGTGCGCACTGGTTTCCCGGCGCGCGACTGAATTTTGCCGAACACATTCTGCGCAATGAACGCGAAGGCGACGCGCTGCTCTACCAGAGTGAAACGGCTGCCTTGCAAGGCCTGCCATGGAGTGACTTCGCCCGTCAGGTTCGCACCCTGGCGACCTACCTACGGGAAGTGGGAGTGGTGCCGGGTGATCGAGTGGTGGCTTATTTGCCAAATGTTCCCGAGGCGATGATTGCGCTGTGTGCATGTGCAGCCATCGGCGCGGTCTGGGCCAGTTGCTCGCCGGATTTCGGTGCGCAGGGCGTGCTGGACCGGGTGCGGCAATTGTCGCCAAAGGTGCTATTGGCGGTAGACGGTTATCGCTATGGCGGTAAGGCGTTTGATCGACGCGAACAGGTCCGGCACATTGCCCGCGAGCTGGGCAGTATCGAGCACGTCATCGTGCTGCCAGCGCTGTTTCCCGATGAACCGCTGACGTTTGCCAACGCCATCGACTGGCGCGCCTTGCTCCTGCGTCCTACCGTGCCCGCAGCCGATTTCCACTGCGAACAATTGCCCTTCGATCATCCGTTATGGGTGCTGTTTTCTTCCGGCACGACTGGCTTGCCCAAAGCCATCGTACACAGCCATGGTGGGATACTTCTGGAGCAACTGAAGGCACTGCATCTACACCTGGATTTTCGCCCCGGTGATGCAGCATTCATCTTCACCACCACCGGCTGGATGATGTGGAACACCTTGTTCAGCGCCCTGCTCTGCGGAGTACGGCCAGTGCTCTATGACGGCCATCCGACCTGGCCGAACATCGATACGCTGTGGCAGATCGTGCAGGACAGCCGCGCCAGCTTTTTCGGCACCAGCCCCACCTATATCGAGTTGATGAAACGCTACGACGTAGTGCCCCGTGAGCGCTTTGAACTGGGCGCGCTGCGCACCGTGATGCCGGTGGGCTCGCCGGTTTCGCCGCAATGCAATGCCTGGTTTTACCGCAACCTCAAAACGGATATCTGGGTGACCACAGGCAGCGGGGGCACGGACATTTGCACGGGGCTGGTAAGCGGCGTGCCGACGCTGCCGGTGTATGCCGGTGAGATCCAGGCGCGCGCCCTGGGTGTGGCGGTTTATGCGTTTGATGAAAATGGTCAGGCGGTGGTTGAACAGGTTGGCGAGCTGGTGGTGACGTAGCCCATACCGTCAATGCCGGTGTACTTTTGGGATGACACTGGGGGCGAGCGCTACCGCGAAAGCTATTTCCACCCCTGGCCAGGGGTGTGGCGCCATGGGGATTTTTTCTTGCTCAATGCCCGCGGCGGTTGCCAGGTGCTGGGGCGTTCGGACGCCACGCTGAACCGCTTTGGGGTGCGGATCGGTACGGCAGAAATCTACCGGGCATTGGAGCCCATCGCAGAAATCGACGATGCGCTGATCGTGAATCTGGACCTGCCCGAAGGCGGTTTTTTCATGCCGCTGTTTGTCCAACTGCGTCATGGCGCGGTGCTGGACGACGCCTTGCAGCAGCGCGTGCGTGAATGCCTGCGCCAGGCGTGCACGCCCCGGCATGTACCGGACCAGATCCTCGCGGTGCCGCTGATTCCCCTGACGCTGACCGGTAAAAAAATGGAAGTGCCGGTGCGCCGAATCCTGATGGGACACGACCCGCAAAACGTCGCCAACCTCAGCGCCATGCGCGATCCGCAGGCGCTGGCGTTTTTCATCGAGTACGCCCGCCGGAGTCGTCAATCATGAAGGGCAAAGCCTTTATCGTCGGTGCCTATGAACATCCCACACGGCATGCGGTGGACCGCTCCCTCGCGCAATTGCACGCGGACGTGGCCCGCGGCGCCCTAGCGGATGCAGGGTTGAGCCTCAGCGATGTGGACGGCTACTTTTGCGCCGGCGACGTACCCGGTTGGGATGCACCGGGCGTGGGGCCTTTTTCCATGGTCGAGTACCTGGGCATTCATCCTCGGCACTTGGAGACCACAGAAAGTTGGGGTTCGTCCTACCTGCATCATGTCGCCCAGGCTACGCGCGCGATTGCCGACGGGCGCTGCACCGTTGCCCTGATCACCCAAGCCGGACGCCCGCGTGCCAGGCGCCAACGGCCGGACGCCAACCACCTCGATCAGCCCCAAACCACCTGCGAGGGCCCCTTTGAAATGCCCTACGGCGCCGCCGTGACCAACCTGTACGCGATGTGCGCGATGCGCCATCAGTACGAGCACGGTACCACCGCCGAGCAACTGGCCTGGATCAAAGTCGCAGCGTCGCACCATGCCCAGCACAACCCCCTGGCGATGTTGCGCAACATAGTGACGGTGGACGATGTGCTGAACTCACCGCTGATCGCCGCCCCATTGCGACGCTTGGATTGTTGTGTGATCAGCGACGGCGGTGGCGCGTTGGTGGTGGTTCATCCGGCCATTGCACGGGCACTCAAGCGGCCGCTGATTACACCCATCGGTGCAGGTTACTCAATCAGTCATCTGAACGGCGGCTACTTCGACCTGCTGGCGTCGGGCGCGGTGAAGTCTGGCGCCGATGCATTCGCCGAGGCACGGCTCAAACCCAGTGACATCCGCTACGCCTCGCTGTACGACAGCTTCACCATCACCGTATTGATCCAGCTGGAAAACCTCGGCTTCTGCCCCCCCGGCGAGGGCGGCGCTTTCGTTGCCGACGGTAAATTGATCAGCGGCGTGGGCCCGTTGGCGATCAATACCGACGGTGGTGGGCTGTGCAACAACCACCCCGGCAATCGCGGCGGCATGGCCAGGCTGATAGAGGCCGTGCGTCAGTTACGTGGCGAGGCACACCCAGCGGTGCAACGGCCTGACTGCGCGCTGGCCCTGGCCCACGGCACCGGTGGATTGCTGGGCTCAAGGCATGGCAGCGCTACTCTCATTCTGGAGCGACTCTGATATGCACCTGACATCACCGCACATCACCCCCGAAAGCGCACCGTTCTGGGAAGCGGCCAACCGGGAGCAACTGCTGCTGCGCCGCTGCCTCGACACTGGCAAGGCCTTTTTCTACCCCCGCGACCACAGCCCTTTTACCGGCAGTGCGGCCACCGACTGGATCGTCGCCAGCGGCAACGCCACCTTGTACAGCTTCAGCTACAGCGGGCGAGACGATGAAGCGTATTGCATCGCCTACGTAACGCTCGACGAGGGACCGACAATGTTGTCCGTCATCGAGTGCGAGGACAGGCAACAGCTGCATATCGGGCAACGGCTTGAGGTGACCTTCGCGCCGACGCCCAATGGGCAAAAAATACCCATCTTTAGATTGTCTCTTAAAGGTTGACAGTCAGACACACCGCAGCCGATTTATCCCCCGTCACCCCCCCATTAATCTGTGCCCATGTTGAACGCAACGCCAAACCCACTTAAACAAAAAAGGATTCAACCATGAGCACGCCAACCTACAACCGCTTGAACAAAGACGACGCCGTAGTGCTGCTGGTCGACCACCAGACCGGCCTGATCTCCCTGGTGCAAGACTTCTCCCCTAACGAGTTCAAGAACAACGTGCTCGCCTTGGCGGACCTGGCCAAGTTCTTCAACCTGCCGACCATCCTCACCACCAGCTTCGAGCAAGGCCCCAACGGCCCGCTGGTGCCGGAGCTGAAAGAAATGTTCCCGGACGCGCCGTACATCGCTCGCCCTGGCCAGATCAATGCATGGGACAACGAAGACTTCGTCAAGGCGATCAAGGCCACCGGCCGCAAGCAGATCATCATTGCCGGCGTGGTCACGGATGTGTGCGTCGCGTTCCCAACCTTGTCGGCACTGGCGGAAGGCTTTGATGTGTTTGTGGTGACTGATGCCTCGGGCACGTTCAACACCACAGTGCAGCAGGCGGCGTGGAGCCGGATGACCCAAGCCGGTGCGCAGATGATGAACTGGTTCTCGGTGGCCTGTGAGCTGCATCGCGACTGGCGCAACGATATCGAAGGCCTGGGCAATCTGTTGTCCCAGCGTATTCCGAACTACCGCAACTTGATGAATGGTTACTCGGCGCTGACGGCGCGCAAGGACTAAGCCAACCGTTTCACTCAACACAAGCCTGCCCTGAAAAGCAGGCTTTTTTTATTCGCTAAAACAACGTCCCCACCCGTATTTGGCCTATCACGCACTCTAATCCGCCAGCTCGCGCTCGATCTGCTCAATGCTAGGCAAAACCGTTTGCAGCTCCGCGGGCAGCGACTCAACCAGTTGATATTCAGCCACACCCGTCGGTCGGTTGTTGTCGCGCAATGCATATTCGGCGACGACTTCGTTCTTGCTCTTGCACAGCAGCAGGCCAATCGTTGGTCCGTCTTGCGGGTGTTTGAGCTGGGCATCGACGGCCGCAAGATAAAAGCTCAACTGCCCCAGATGCTCGGGTTTGAACTTGCCCGCTTTCAGTTCGATCACCACGTAGCAGCGCAGCTTCAGGTGATAGAACAACAGGTCAACAAAGAATTCATCGCCCCCAACGTCGAGCAGCACTTGCTGGCCGACGAAGGCAAAACCCGCGCCCAGCTCCAACAGAAAGTCAGTGACGTGTTTGATCAAGGCGTTTTCTATGTCGCGCTCCTGCGCGTCCAAGCCCAGGCTGAGGAAATCAAAACGGTAAGGGTCTTTCAGCGACTCGCGCGCTAAATCGGATTGAGGTTTGGGCAGATGGCTGTCGAAATTGCTGACGGCCTTGCCACTGCGCTCCAGCAATCGGCTTTCGATCTGCATGACCAACGTGTTGCGCGACCAGTTGTGTGCTATCGCCTGGGCGATGTACCAGCGGCGGGTTTCGGGGCCGGGGAGTTTGTCCAGCAACACCACATTATGACCCCAGGGCAATTGTGCAGCAGCCTGTTGCACAAATTCCGAGCTTGGCCATGCCTGCGCGAAAGCACGCATGTATTTAAGATTACGCGGTGAAAAACCCTTCATTTTGGGAAAGGCCGCACGCAAATCCTGGGCAAGACGATCAATCACTTTACTGCCCCAGCCCTGCTCAGCCTGACGGGTCAAAATGTCCTGGCCGATCTGCCAGTAGAGCAGCACGAGTTCTCGGTTTACCGCCAGCGTTGCGCGCTGTTGCGCCGAATGGATGCGGCCTTTCAGGTCAGTCAGCCCGTCGCTGTAACCCGCAGGCGGTTGGGTCAAGCCGATAGCGGTTTCGCTCATGCCGTTGCACTCTTGTGTTTTAAGGCAGGCTAGTCAGGGGCATGTGCTGTCACAAGGGGCCAGGAACGGTTCAGGAAGGGCCTTTCAACGGTTACAGAAACGCCCTGCTGGCCATTGCAGATCGGCGTATTGCCGCCCCACGCTTGACTCTCCCCTATACGGTAACCCTTACCCTGAAAGGCCATGTTCAGGACCTTTCCCATGACCCCGCGCACCCTGGTTATCCTCGGGCACCCCTCCGCCACCAGCTTTTGTTCAGCCCTGGCCGAAACGTACGTCCACGCCGCAAAAGACGCCGGCCATGAGGTGCGCGTCCTACGCTTGGGCGACCTGGCTTTCGACCCTGTCTTGCACAACGGCTACTCCGAGATCCAAGCCTTGGAACCCGACCTGCTCAGCGTACAAGCTGACATCCTTTGGGCCACCCATCTGACGTTCATTTTCCCGATCTGGTGGGGCGGCGTCCCTGCCTTGATGAAAGGTTTTATCGACCGAACTTTCCTGCCCGGCTTTGCCTTCAAATACCGTGCTGGCAAGGCATTCCCTGACAAACTGTTGAAAGGCCGGAGCGCGCACCTATTGGTGACCCTGGACACCCCTGCGTGGTACTACCGCTGGTTCTATCGCATGCCAGCCATCCATCAGATGCGCAAGACCACGCTGGGGTTGTGTGGCATCAAGCCGACCAAGACGTTGCTGTTCGGGCCGGTACTGGGCTCTACTGCAGCGCAGCGGGCCAGGTGGCTGAAACAAACCGGCGCTTTATTGGGAAAAGGGAATTTTCATGTACATCGGCAAAGCCGCGCAGTTGTCGGGCACGACCATCAAGGCAATTCGTCACTATGAGGCGATCGGGCTATTACCTACGCCGCAGCGTCAGGGCCAGTACCGGGTCTATTCGGAGCAAAGCGTTCAGTTGCTGATGTTTATCAAGTGCGCGCAGCAACTGGGCTTCAAGCTCAAGGAGTTGCAGGACATTCTCCGAGGCCATCAAGGCGATGCGTTGCCCTGGGACCGAGCGGACCAGGCTATCGCTGGCAAAAAACAGGAACTGGCCGTGCACATTGCCGAATTGCAGAAGATGCGCATGGGATTGCTGGCATTTGAGGCACAGCTGAAGGATGCACAAGGACAGTGTTTGTCAGTAGCGCAGAGAACCTGACGGCTCATGAGCCGAATAATCCGCTTACTCGGCTCACACACCACGGCATCCTCCCCCGCTCATTTGCCCAGAATCCCCATGTCTGCTAGTGTCGCGCCGGTTTACCGTCTACCGGAATAGCCGCCATGGCCCGCAAAAAAGTTGCACTCGATTTCGAACAATCCCTCGCCGACCTGCAAACCCTGGTCGAGCGTCTGGAGAACGGCGAGTTGTCGCTGGAAGACTCGTTGACAGCGTTTGAGCAAGGCATCGGCCTGACCCGTGACTGCCAGAGTGCTTTGGCGCAGGCGGAACAGAAGGTCCAGGTATTGCTGGAACGTGACGGGGAGTTGGCCGAAGAGCCTTTCGATGCGGAACAGCCCGAATGATCGACGCGTATCAGGCCAGTAGCCAAGCCCGGGTCAATGCGGCGTTGGAACCCTTGTTTGTTGCGCCAAGCCCCGAACTCAAGCGTCTTTACGAAGCCATGGGCTACAGCGTGATGAATGGCGGCAAGCGCGTGCGCCCCTTGCTGGCCTATGCGGCCTGTGAAGCCTTGGGCGCGCCGGCCGAACAGGCGAATGGCGCGGCGTGTGCGGTGGAGTTGATTCACGCCTATTCGTTGGTGCATGACGATTTGCCGGCGATGGACGACGACGATTTGCGTCGCGGCCAGCCGACCACCCACAAAGCGTTTGATGAAGCCTGCGCGATCCTCGCCGGTGACGGCCTGCAAAGCCTGGCGTTCAGCGCACTGCTGGACCCGGCGCTGAGCAGCGTCAACGCCGACATCCGTCTGCGTATGGTGACCGCCCTGGCCGTGGCTGCAGGCCCCGCCGGTATGGTCGGAGGCCAAGCTATCGACCTCGGTTCGGTAGGCCAGAAGCTTGATCAACACGCTTTGGAATACATGCACCGGCACAAGACCGGCGCCTTGATCGAAGCCGCCGTGCACTTGGGCGCCCTGGCCAGTGGGCGGGCCGAAGCCCCTCAATTGGCGGCGCTGAAGACCTACGCGCTGGCCGTCGGCCTGGCGTTCCAGGTGCAGGACGACATTCTCGACGTAGAAAGTGACACCGCCACCCTGGGCAAACGCCAAGGCGCTGATATCGCACGGGACAAACCGACGTATCCTGCGCTGCTCGGGCTGGAATCGGCCAAGGTTTATGCCTTGGAACTGCGCGACCAGGCCCTGGACGCCCTGCGACCTTTCGACGCGGCGGCCGAGCCACTGCGTGACTTGGCGCGGTATATCGTCGAACGCCGGCACTGATTACAGCGGCCATTTCAGCCGCATATCGGCCAAGTTCGGCGCTCTGCGTGGGCAGTTTGCGATGCTTGAGGTAAACTGCCGCCTCTTCTTATACCTATAACGATTCGCCTGATGCCCACGACGTTTCAAGAGATTCCCCGCAAGCGCCCGTCCACGCCCCTGCTCGACCGTGCTGCCACGCCGGACGGCCTGCGTCGGTTGGGTGAAGCCGAGCTGGAAACCCTGGCCGATGAGTTGCGCCTGGAATTGCTCTACACGGTCGGCCAGACCGGTGGGCATTTTGGTGCTGGCCTGGGCGTCATCGAGCTGACCATCGCCCTGCATTACGTGTTCGACACCCCGGACGACCGGCTGGTGTGGGACGTGGGCCATCAGGCGTATCCGCATAAAATCCTTACGGGTCGCCGCGAGCAAATGGGCACCCTGCGCCAGAAGGACGGCGTTGCTGCCTTCCCGCGTCGCTCCGAGAGCGAGTACGACACCTTTGGCGTCGGCCATTCCAGCACCTCCATCAGTGCAGCGCTGGGCATGGCGATTGCCGCCCGTCTGCAAGGCAGCGATCGCAAGGCGATTGCCGTGATTGGTGATGGCGCGCTGACTGCCGGCATGGCCTTCGAAGCGCTGAACCATGCGCCGGAAGTGGACGCCAACATGCTGGTGATCCTCAACGACAACGACATGTCGATCTCGCGCAATGTCGGGGGCCTGTCCAACTACCTGGCAAAAATCCTCTCCAGCCGTACCTACGCCAGCATGCGCGAAGGCAGCAAGAAGGTGCTCTCGCGTCTTCCCGGTGCGTGGGAAATTGCCCGGCGCACCGAAGAATATGCCAAGGGCATGCTGGTTCCCGGCACCCTGTTCGAAGAGCTGGGCTGGAACTACATCGGCCCTATCGACGGCCACGACCTGCCGACCCTGATCGCCACGCTGCGCAACATGCGTGACCTCAAGGGCCCGCAGTTCCTGCACATCGTCACCAAGAAAGGCAAAGGCTTTGCCCCGGCAGAAGTCGACCCGATCGGCTATCACGCAATCACCAAGCTGGAGCCGCTGGACGCCCCCGCCGCTGCGCCGAAAAAAGCCAGCGGGCCTAAGTATTCCGGTGTGTTTGGCGAATGGCTGTGCGACATGGCCGCCGCCGACCCGCGCCTGGTGGGCATTACACCGGCGATGAAGGAAGGCTCCGACCTGGTGGCGTTCAGCGAACGGTTCCCGCTGCGTTACTTTGACGTGGCGATTGCCGAGCAGCACGCAGTGACATTCGCCGCCGGCATGGCCTGTGAAGGCGCCAAGCCGGTGGTAGCTATCTACTCGACGTTCCTGCAACGCGGTTATGACCAACTGGTGCATGACGTGGCGGTGCAGAACCTCGACGTGCTGTTTGCCATCGACCGCGCCGGCTTGGTCGGCGAAGACGGCCCGACCCACGCGGGCAGCTTCGACTTGTCCTACTTGCGTTGCATCCCCGGCATGCTGGTGATGACGCCGAGCGACGAAAACGAATTGCGCAAGATGCTCAGCACCGGCCATCTGTACAACGGCCCGGCGGCCGTGCGTTACCCGCGCGGCAATGGCCCGAATGCCGTGATCGAAAAGGACCTGGAGCCGATCGAGATCGGCAAAGGCATCGTGCGTCGCCAGGGCAGCAAGACCGCGTTCCTGGTGTTCGGCGTGCAGCTGGCCGAGGCCCTGAAAGTCGCCGAGAAGATCGACGCGACCGTGGTCGACATGCGTTTCGTCAAACCACTGGATGAAGCCTTGGTGCGCGAGATCGCCGGTAGCCACGAGCTGCTGGTGACGGTTGAAGAAAACGCCATCATGGGCGGCGCCGGTGCGGCGATCAGCGAATGCCTGGCGCGGGAGAACATCCTCAAGTCGGTGCTGCACCTGGGCTTGCCGGATGTATACGTTGAGCATGCCAAGCCGGCGCAGATGCTGGCGGAGTGCGGGTTGGATGAGGCCGGGATCGAGGCTTCGGTGCGCGAGCGCATGGCGCTATTGGGCCTCTAACCCAATCTCCAGGCTGAAACCGGGACTAGAATGTGGGAGCGAGCAAGCCGCTCCCAGATTGGTTTTGTGTCAATTTGATAGCCATGGACCGCCCATGAGTCGCCTTCGCCTCGCCCTGCCCTTGCTGCTTCTAGCCTCCCCGGACCTGCTCGCAGACACCCGCGACGACGCCCTGAAACTCCCCAACGTCGTCATCAGCGCCAACCGCCAGGTGCAGGCGCGCAACGACAGCAGCGCCGCCAACAGCGTGTTTACCCGCGACGACATCGACCGCCTGCAACCCACCAGCCTGACCGACCTGCTCAGCCGCGTTCCTGGCGTGCAAATAGCGCCTACTGGTGGGCGCGGCAGCCTGCCCGGCATCTATATTCGTGGCACCAAATCCGCCCAGAGCCTGGTGCTGGTGGACGGTCAGCGCATCGCCAATAGCACCTCCGGTGACAGCGGCTTGCAGTACCTGAACGTCGACCAGATTGAACGGGTGGAGGTGCTGCGCGGTTCACGCTCGGTGATCTACGGCAGCGATGCAATTGGCGGGGTGATCCAGGTGTTTACCCGGCGTAATACCGGGCAAGGCCTGCAACCACGCCTCAAGTTCGGTTTCGGCAGCAATCAGACCTGGGAGCGCAGCCTTGGCCTGTCCGGCGGTGATGAGCACACCCGTTTCAACCTCGGCGCGAGCCTGGATGAAACCTCGGGTATCAACTCGACGCACACGTCATTCCCAAGCGATGGCGACCACGACGCCTACCGCAACCAGTCACTCAGCCTGAACCTGAGCCATTCTTTCAGCGATGAGCTTGAGGCCGGGTTCAACCTGTTGGATAACCGTGGCAAATCGGAGTACGACAACAGTTTCGGCCGCTACGACGTCGCCACCGGGCAAACGCTTGGGCAAAAGCCCTACACCGACTACACCGTCAGCAGCGCCAGCGGCTATGTCGACGCCAGGCTCAACGAGCGCTGGCAGTCGCGCCTGGAGCTGGGCCATAGCGAGAACCGGGACACCAAGCGCGATACCCTCAGCGATGACTTCAGCGTGTTCAATACGTACCGCGACTCGGTCAACTGGCAGAACGACCTGACGCTGAATGACCAGAACAGCCTGATTCTCGGCGGCGACTGGTACGAAGACCGGTTCCACGGCTCCACCACCTTTACCGAAAACAGCCACTGGAACCGTGCAGCTTTTGTGCAACATCGGTTCCACGGCGACTGGTTTTCCACCGAGTTGGGGGTACGGCGCGACCAGAACCAGCAATTTGGCGGGCAGAACAGCTGGAGCGGCACCGTCACCGTGCCGGTCAACCCCGACAACGACGTGCTGCTGAGCTACAGCGAAGGCTTTCGTGCGCCGACCTTCAACGACCTGTATTACCCGGATACGAAATACAGCAACCCCAACCTGCAGCCCGAAACCTCGAAAAGCTACGCGCTGCAATGGCGCAGCCAGTTGAGCGACAGCACGCGCCTGGAAGCCTCGCTGTACCGCACCGAATTGAGCGATGCGATCATCCTCGACAGTAACAGCAAGCCCCAAAACGTGGCGTCGGCGCGCATCGATGGCGTTGAGGCCGCGCTGAAGCAAGAGCTGTTTGGGTGGCAGGGCAACCTGGGGCTTGCGGTCATCGACCCGCGCGACCGTGACAGCGGCCACACCCTGGCCCGCCGGGCGCGGCGTACGTTGAGCCTGGATCTGGATCGGCAGTTCGACAAACTGGGCGTAGGTGCCAGTTGGCAGGCCATCAGCAGCAGCTATGACGATGAAGACAACACACACCGCCTTGGCGGGTATGCCTTGCTGGGGTTACGCGGCAGTTGGACGTTGAATCGGGAAGTGGCGTTGTCGGTGAAGGTCGATAATCTGTTGGACAAGTCTTATGCACGGGCGCGTTACAGCTATAACGACCCGGGGTTCTTGAACAATCAGGATTACCGTGAAGAAGGCCGGGCTTGGATGATTGGGGTGACTTGGACACCCGAGATCTGAGTTGGCTGTGACAGGTCAGGTGCAATCACCTGGCACAACCTCGCCACCGCCTCCAACATCTGCCCACTGGGCCGCTCCAGGCCTTTGTCCGGCACCACCCGCACCCGCGTCGCCATCGCCGGCCAGACCTTCCAGGCCTCCTTCTGCGCCTGATCCCCCACCAGAATCAGCTCGGGATCACGCTGCAACACCGACTCGATATTCACCTGCGGCGCGGGCAGCGTGAGGTCGTCAAACACATTGCGCGCGCCGCACACACCCAAGGCATCACTGATGATCTGCCCGCCGCCCACGGTGTACAGCGGCGGGTTCCATACTTGGTAGAACACTCGCAACGGCTTGGCCCGCTGATAACGCTGACGCAGTTCAGCCAGGCGCTGGCGCAACTGTGCAGCCAACTGCCGACCGGCTTCAGGCCGACCTAATTGTTCGGCGATGGCCTGCACTTGGGTGGTGAGTTGCTCAAGGCTGTGGGGTTCGGAGACGTACACCGGAATGTTCAGGCGCTGCAACTGCTCACGCTGGGCCGGGCCGACACTGCCGGGCCACAGCAGGATCAGGTCGGGCTTGAGGCTGAGCAGGCGTTCCATGTCCAGTTGGCCATAACGCCCCACCGACGGTACTTGCGCCAAGGCTGCCGGGCGATCGCCGCCGTCGAGCACGCCCACCAGCAGGTCGGCAGCGCCCAGTTCAGCGACGATTTCAGACAGCGATGGCGCCAGGCTGATCACGCGTTCGGCAGCCAACGCCTGGGCACTCGATGCCAGCAGCAGGAACGCCAGCCAGTGACGCCTCATCCCAATTGACGGGGGATGCGGTAGAGGTAAAACAGCACGAGTGTCGATAGCACCAGCAAGAACAGCGGCACTGCTTCAAGGCCGACAAACACCGCCAACGCACCGATCCAGGCTGGCATGGAGGCAATCAGCAACGCCGTGCGCCGACGCGCCGCCAACGTAATCCAGGCAGCCGGTTCTTCGGGGGTATCGAGGGCTTTGGAGGTCGCGATCAACGCATGTTTATAGCCGTTGAAGTAGCGCAGACTGAGGAACATCGAAGCCACACCGGCAATAAAGAACGGCATGGCCAGCACCGGCAGCAAGGACTGGGCCTTACCAAATACCAGGTTGATCACGAACAAAGGGAGCAGCGCCAGCGCCAGGTACTGCCACCAATTGAAGGACAGTCGCCGTTTCACCTGGCCACGAGTCACGCGCGGTCGACCTCGCCCTGGTGCTCGTTGCCCATCATGTGATCGAGCTTGCTGGCCTTGGTGGCCAGGTAGAGCTTGTTATGCGGGTTGTGCCCGGTGTGCAACGGCACGCGCTCGGCAACGGTGATGCCCATTTCGGTCAAGGCTTTGACCTTGCGCGGGTTATTGGTCATCAGGCGCAGGGACTTGACGCCCAGATACTCCAACATCGGCAGGCAGATCGCGTAGTCACGCTGATCAGCGGCGAAGCCCAGGCGCTCGTTGGCCTCCACGGTATCGGCACCGCCATCTTGCAGCTCGTAGGCGCGGATCTTGTTCATCAGGCCAATGCCACGGCCTTCCTGACGCAAGTACAGCAGCACGCCACGGCCTTCACGCGCGATGGCTCGCATAGCCGCTTCGAGTTGCGAGCCGCAGTCGCAACGCTGGCTGAACAGTGCATCGCCGGTCAGGCACTCGGAGTGCAAACGCCCAAGCACCGGCGCGCCATCCGCGATATCGCCCAGGCTAAGCACAACGTGCTCGCGCCCGGTGGCTTCTTCAAGAAAGCCGTTCATGGTGAACGTGGCAAAAGGGGTAGGCAGCTTGGAAGCGGCGACGAAAACGACGGGCACCGTGTGCTCCTGATTTCAGTTTTTACAGAGGCGGCCATTGTAACAGCACGTTCCTACAGACGCTTAAGCTGAATTATCGCTGATAAAGATCAATCGGTTTGATTGGCCTTTGTTCAGGTTCTATGCAGCGCCACTGGCCAAGACCTCTTCACGCGTCGCGAAAATGCTGATAACCACGAATGGCCGGGGTGATGTCCTGCCCGTTGTCGTCGAGCAGCGTCACGCCCTGCCCCGCCCGGACACGGCCGATCACATGGATCGGCCAGCCATTGGCCTGCAACGGCGCCAATTCGGCGGGTGGCAGGGTGAACGCCAGCACGTAGTCGTCGCCCCCGCTCAGGGCCGCCACGCGCGCCTCATGATCGCCGACAAACGCCAGCAGCGCCTGGGACAATGGCAACCGCTGACGCTCAATCAGCAGGCTGACCTTTGATGCCGTGGCGATATGCCCGCAATCGGCGAGGAGCCCGTCGGAAATATCCATCGCAGACGTGGCCTTGCCGCGCAGCGCCAGCCCCAGGGCCAACTGCGGCTGCGGCGACCAGTAATGGGCCAGCAGCGGGTCGGCGATGGTCACATCGGCGCTGCGTTGGCCCAACACCAGCGCCAAGGCGCCAGCCGCATTGCCCAGCTCGCCGCCGACACACAGCAGGTCACCCGGCTGCGCACCGCTGCGGGTCAAGGCTTGCCCGGCCGGCACACGACCAAACACGGTCAGGGTCAGGCTGAGGGGCCCGCGCGTGGTATCGCCGCCCACCAAGCCCACGCCGCAGCGTTGCGCCATGCGGTTCAAACCCAGGGCATAGCGTTGCAGCCAATCGGCATCAACCGTCGGCGTGGTAAGGGCAAGGGTAAACGCGAGAGGGTTGGCGCCCATGGCAGCCAGGTCGCTCACCGCCACCGCCAACGAGCGTTGGCCGAGCAGGAAGGGGTCGCAGGGGTCCGAAAAGTGCACCCCGGCCACCAATGTATCGGTAGAAATTGCCAGTTGCTCCCCGGCAGGGAGCGCCAGCAAGGCGCAGTCGTCGCCGATCCCCAAGGCAATGCCTTCGCCGCCTTGCGCACAAGGCGCGGCGGCGAAGTAGTTGCGGATCAGCTCAAACTCGCCCATTCAGGACTCAAGCGCCGGTTAGCGCTTGTACGCCTTCACTTCAGCTTCACGCAGGCGCGGGGCCAGCTTGTCGAGCACGCCGTTGACGAACTTGTGACCGTCGGTCGAACCGTAGACTTTCGCCAGTTCGATGCCTTCGTTGATCACTACGCGGTACGGCACATCGACGCGATACAGCAGTTCCCAGGTGGACAGGCGCATCACGCACAGTTCAACCGGGTCCAGCTCTTCGATGGTCAGGTCCAGGCAAGGTGCCAGGGCCGTGTCGATCTCGCTCAGGTGCGCATACACACCGTGCAGGATGTCGTGGAAGTACGGCAGGTCGGCGAAGGTGAAATCGTTATCGACGCGAAACTGTGCTTCGATTTCGTTCAACGAGGCGCCCGCCATCTGACGCTGATACAGCGCCTGGGTGGCCAGTTGACGAGCAGCGCGACGCTTCTCGTTCTTGGACGGCTTACCGGCGTCGGCTGGACGCTCGTCGCGTGGGTTGAAACGATCGCTCTCGTCGGAAATCACTTGGCCTCCAACTGCGACAGCAGGCTGACCATTTCCAGGGCGGACAGGGCAGCTTCAGCGCCTTTGTTACCGGCCTTGGTGCCGGAACGCTCGATGGCTTGTTCGATGGAATCAACGGTCAGTACGCCGAAGGCGACCGGCACGCCGAACTCCATGGACACCTGGGCCAGGCCCTTGGTGCATTCGCCAGCCACGTATTCGAAGTGCGGAGTACCGCCACGAATGACCGCGCCCAGGGCGATGATGGCCGCGTATTCACCCTGTTGAGCAACTTTTTGCGCAACCAGTGGAATTTCGAAGGCGCCAGGGGCACGGATAAGGGTGATGTCGCTTTCGCTCACACCGTGGCGAACCAGGGCGTCCACGGCACCGCTAACCAGGCTTTCAACCACGAAGCTGTTGAAGCGGCCAACTACCAGGGCGTAGCGGCCTTTGGGGGCGATGAAGGTACCTTCGATGGTCTTCAGGGTCATTCGACAAATCTCTTAAAGAGCCGGGACGCGTGTATGACGCGTCCCTTAGTGATATTTGAACCGCGAACAAGGGGCGACAATCGCCGGCCTTTATTCGGAGGGCACGTATTCTACTACTTCCAGGTCGAAACCGGATATCGCATTAAATTTCATGGGTGCACTCATCAAGCGCATTTTGCGCACGCCCAGGTCACGCAGGATCTGCGAACCGGCACCGACGATGCTATAGGTGGTCGGTTTTTTCACCGGCACGTTGTCAGCCGTTTCGCGGATATGCGCCAGCAACACATCGCCGTCCACCGGATTACCCAGCAGCAACACCACGCCGCTACCCGCCTCGGAGACCGCAGCCATGGCGGCGCGCAGGCTCCAACGGCCCGGTTGCTTGACCATCAGCAGGTCACGCAGCGGGTCCATATTGTGCACGCGCACCAAGGTCGGTTCGTCTGCGCAAATGGCACCCAGGGTCAGGGCCATGTGCACGTCGCCTTCCACTGAATCACGGTAGGTCACCAAATTGAATTGGCCCAGTTCGCTGTCCAGTGGCTGCTCGGCAATCCGCTGAACGGTACGTTCGTGGATCATCCGGTAGTGAATCAGGTCGGCAATAGTGCCGACCTTGATGTTGTGTTCGGCGGCAAAGGCTTCCAGTTCACCACGGCGGGCCATGGTGCCGTCGTCGTTCATCACTTCGCAGATCACCCCGCTCGGCTCGAAACCGGCCATGCGCGCCAGGTCGCAGGCCGCTTCAGTATGACCGGCGCGAGCCAGGGTGCCGCCCGGCTGGGCCATCAGCGGGAAGATGTGGCCTGGGCTGACGATGTCTTCGGCCTTGGCGTCTTTCGCGGCGGCCGCCTGTACGGTGCGTGCACGGTCAGCAGCAGAGATACCGGTGGTGACGCCGGTGGTGGCTTCAATCGATACGGTGAACTTGGTGCCAAAACCCGAACCGTTGCGCGGCGCCATCAACGGCAGCTTGAGCAACTCGCAGCGCTCACGGCTCATGGGCATGCAGATCAGCCCACGGGCGTGCTTGGCCATGAAATTGATGTGCTCAGCCTGGCAGGCCTCGGCGGCCATGATGATGTCGCCTTCGTTCTCGCGGTCTTCGTCATCCATCAGGATGACCATCTTGCCTTGGCGGATGTCTTCAACCAGTTCTTCGATGCTATTGAGCGCCACGTGGCACCCCCTTGGTCAGGATTTCAGGTAGCCATTAGCGGCCAGAAAACTTTCGGTGATGTTACTGGCAGCAGGCTCTGCGGCCTTGTCGCCCAGCAATAGGCGCTCCAGATAACGGGCAAGCAAGTCGACTTCAAGGTTCACCCGGCGACCCGGCTGGTACGACGCCATGATGGTTTCGCTCAGGGTGTGGGGAATAATGGTCAGTTCAAATTCGGCGCCGTTCACGGCGTTCACGGTCAGGCTGGTGCCATCGACGGTGATCGAGCCTTTGTGGGCAATGTACTTGGCCAACGCTTTGGGCGCGCGGATGCGGAATTCCACGGCCCGCGCGTTTTCGCTGCGCGCCACGACTTCGCCGACGCCGTCGACGTGGCCGCTGACCAGGTGGCCGCCGAGGCGGGTGGTCGGCGTCAGGGCTTTTTCCAGGTTGACAGGGCTGCCGGCCTTAAGGTCATTCATCGCGGTGCAGTCCAGGGTTTCCCGGCTGACATCGGCGGCGAAGCCGTTGCCCGGCAGCTCGATGACGGTCAGGCACACGCCACTGACGGCGATACTGTCGCCCAGTTTGACGTCGCCCAGGTCGAGCTTGCCGGTTTCAACCAGCAGGCGTACATCGCCGCCTTTGGGGGTCATTGCACGGATGCTGCCGATGGATTCGATAATGCCGGTGAACATTTCGTTCTCCTGAAAACGGGGCTGACGCTCAAGCGCAGGCCGGGAATTATACGCTCGCTGCGGGGAGCGGGATGGCAGTGACTCGCCAGTCGTCGCCAACAGCGCGCATTTCAGTGATCTTGAGTTGGGGGGCGTCGGCGAGTTTCTCAAGCGGCCAGTCCAGCAAAGGCCGGGCGGCGGAGCCGAGGAACTTGCCGGCGACGAAAATCACGTACTCATCCACCAGGCCTTGCTGGGCGAACGCGCCCGCCAGGCTTGGGCCGGCTTCTACCAGCACGTCATTGACGCCGCGGGCAGCCAGCGCAACCAGTGCTGAACGCAGGTCGACCTGGCCCACGACGCCCGGCACCACCAGGCACTCGGGGCCACGGGGGAACTGGTTTTCCGCCGTCACGCACGTGATGACCAACGCCGGGCCGGCCTTGAAGAACGGCGCATTGAGCGGCACGCGCAAGCGGCCATCGATCAGCACGCGCAACGGCGGGCGCGACATCGCCAGGGCAGTCGTGGCTTCGTCCAGGCCAAGCTCGGCGGCGCGCACGGTCAGGCGCGCACCGTCCGCCAACACCGTGTCGGCGCCAGTCAGCACCACGCTGGCCTCGGCGCGCAGGCGCTGTACCGCGGCGCGGGCGGCGGGGCCGGTGATCCATTGACTTTCGCCGCTGGCCATCGCGGTGCGACCGTCCAGGCTCATCGCCAATTTGACCCGCACGAAAGGCAGGCCGTGTTCCATACGCTTGAGGAAACCCTTGTTGAGGGCCCTGGCTTCACCCTCCAACACACCGCTGCGCACCTCGATCCCGGCCTGGGCCAGGCGCTGCATGCCGCGCCCGGCGACTTCCGGGTTAGGGTCCTGCATCGCCGCAACCACCCGCGCCAACCCGGCGCTCAGCAACGCATCGGCGCACGGCGGGGTGTGACCATAGTGGCTGCAAGGTTCAAGGGTTACGTAGGCCGTGGCACCGCGAGCCTTGTCACCGGCTGCGCGCAGGGCATGCACTTCGGCATGGGGCTCGCCGGTACGCACATGCCAGCCTTCGCCGACAATCTGCCCATCACGCACAATCACGCAACCTACCCGCGGGTTGGGGTGGGTGGTGTACAAGCCATTGCGTGCAAGTTCCAGGGCGCGGGCCATGTAATGGGCGTCGAGCACAGCCTGTTCAGCAGAAGGTGGGTTCATTCTTTGGCAGGCTCACGGGCCAGGCGGTCGATCTCTTCACGGAACTCATTGAGGTCCTGGAAGCGTCGATACACCGAGGCGAAACGGATATAGGCAACTTCGTCGAGCTTTTGCAGCTCGCCCATTACCAGTTCTCCAACTACCAGGCTCTTGACCTCGCGCTCGCCGGTCGCCCGCAGCTTGTGCTTGATGTGCACCAGCGCCGCTTCCAGCCGCTCGACACTCACTGGTCGTTTTTCCAGGGCGCGCTGCATACCGGCGCGTAATTTATCTTCGTCGAAAGGCTGGCGGCTGCCGTCGGACTTGATCAGACGTGGCAATACCAGTTCGGCGGTTTCGAAGGTGGTGAAACGCTCACCGCAGCCAGACGCCAGGCATTCGCGCCGGCGACGCACTTGATCGCCCTCGGCGACCAGACGCGAGTCAATGACCTTGGTGTCGTTGGCACCGCAGAAGGGACAGTGCATGGTTGGCAGGCAACAAATAAAGGGAGGACCATGGTAGCGCATCCCCGTGGCAAGACAAGCCATAGCCTTTACGGTATATAGGCTGACTATTATGTTTCATATCTTTTAAGCCACGGATTTTGTCCTTTCTGGAGCCGTACATGCAGTTACGACCACTTGTTTTGCTCACCCTCTTCAGTTTCCTGGTCGCCTGCAGCAGCGAAGCCCCAAAGCCGGCCGCACCTCAACCGACGCCAGCGCAAGAGAAAAAAGTCCCAGGGATTGAAGACATGGGCCCCCTGCCTGCCTATCAGCGGGAAATCAGCGGCAGCCTGACCAACGTACCGGCGGGTGCCGAAGTCGAGATGGCCTTGTTGGTCATCGACGACCGTTCGCGCCCGCAGCAACTGCTCGCCAGCAGTGTATTGAGCGGCAACGGCAAGCCCTTGGCATTCCGCCTGCGCTACAACCCCGAAGCCTTCCCAGCCGGTGCGCGGGTTGAACTGCGTGGCCGCGCCAGCCAGTCCGGCGAGTTGATCCTGCACCTGCCCGCCGTGCTGATCACCCAGGCAATCACCCAGACCACCGGCCCCCTGCAACTCGTCAAGGCACCATGACGCCACCGCTGGACCTGCAAGCGGCGCTGAGCGAACTGATCGGCGACGCGCAACTGGTGCCCTGCCCGCTGCCGGGTACCGAGCTGTCTTTGTGGCTGCTGGACGCAGACAACATGGACCGCGCCTTCAGCCCCGAAGAAACCCGGCGCATCCTGCATGAACCGCCTTACTGGAGTTTTTGCTGGGCCAGTGGTTTGGCGCTGGCACGGTATCTGGCGGCGACTCCTGAATGGGTCGCCGGCAAGCGCGTGCTGGATTTTGGCGCGGGTTCCGGTGTGGCCGGGATTGCGGCGGCTAAAGCGGGCGCGCTGGAAGTAGTCGCCTGCGACCTGGACCCGCTGGCCTTGGCATCCTGCCGGGCGAATGCCGAGCTTAATGGTGTGGAACTGGGTTATTCGGCGGACTTTTTCGCCGAATCAGACCGCTTCGACCTGATCCTGGTGGCTGACGTGCTCTACGACCGGGCGAACCTGCCGCTGTTGGACCAGTTCCTGACCCGTGGCCGCGAAGCGTTGGTGGCGGATTCGCGGGTGCGGGACTTTCAGCACCCGGATTATCAACGGCTGGAGATTCTGGATGCGCTGACGTTGCCGGACTTGGCGGAGCCTTGGGAGTTTCGCAAGGTGAGCCTGTACCATTCGCGGCGCACTTGAGACCTTCGCGAGCAAGCCCTTATAGTTGCCCCATTCCCGCTTTATTCGAGACGCCCCATGAGTGAGCCCACGCCATACATCTTCGACGTTACTACTGCCACCTTCGACCAGGCAGTGATCCAGAACTCCTTCGAAAAACCCGTGCTGGTGGATTTCTGGGCCGAGTGGTGCGCGCCGTGCAAGGCGTTGATGCCGATGCTCGCGAAAGTTGCCGAGAGTTATCAGGGCGAGTTGCTGCTGGCCAAGGTTGATTGCGAGGCCGAGCAAGACATCGTCGCGCGTTTTGGCATTCAAAGCCTGCCGACGGTGGTGCTGTTCAAGGATGGCCAGCCGGTGGACGGTTTTGCCGGGGCGCAGCCGGAGTCGGCGGTGCGGGCGCTGTTGGAGCCGCATGTGCAGATGCCGCCGCCAGCTGCGGCGGACCCGTTGGAGCAGGCCCAGGGGCTGTTTGCAGAAGGTCGCATCAGTGATGCCGAAGCCCTGCTGGTCGCGCTGTTGGGCGAGGACAACACCAACGCCGCCGCACTGATCCTGTATGCACGCTGCCTGGCCGAGCGCGGTGAGTTGGGCGAAGCCCAGGCCGTGCTGGACGCCGTGAAAAGCGACGACCACAAAGCCGCCCTCGCCGGGGCCAAGGCGCAGATCACTTTCCTGCGCCAGGCTGCCGACCTGCCGGACGCCGCCGACTTGAAAAGCCGACTGGCGCAAAACCCGCAGGACGACGAAGCGGCCTATCAACTGGCAATCCAGCAACTGGCGCGCCAGCAGTACGATGCGGCGCTGGAAGGTTTGCTCAAGCTGTTCATCCGCAACCGCAGCTACAACGAAGGCCTGCCGCACAAGACCTTGCTGCAGGTGTTCGAACTGCTGGGCAATGATCACCCGCTGGTGACCGTGTACCGCCGCAAGCTGTTTGCCGCGTTGTATTAATCGCCGACCCAACTGTACAGCGGCGTATCACCGCCGCTGGCCACTTTCACCTTGGCGCTATGGCGCAGGCGCACCAACAGGCGCTTGCCCGCCGAGGCGTCCCCCGCCAAGCCTTCCAACTGGTCGAGCAGTTCGAGGCCACTGAGTTGCCCGGCCTCGCGCAACAGATCCTGAGCGTTCTGCCACAGGTCATCGTTCTGTTTTATCGGCACAACTGGCGGCGTACTCTCTACTGGGGCGGCCTGCAATTGCGCGCCCAGGCGTGCCCAATCAGCGTCGTCCAGCTCCAGGGTCAAGTCCACCGGCAGGTCGCCGACGGTTCCACGAATTCGCAACATCGTCGTTACTCCTGCACATTTTCCGATAGGCATGCTCCCATGCGGCTTGCGCAACGCCAAGCAGGCGGTCAAACTCCCGGCCCCATTGTTATAAGATCACATAACAAAACTTTTATCTTCGCTCGGGAGTTTCACCATGCGCCGTCTGTTGCTTGCTTTGCCGTTTGCCCTGCTGCCACTGGCGGTCGCCTATGCTCACGACGATCACGACCATGAACACGGCAGCCTCGGCGCCCATGAGCACGGCGTTGGTCGCCTCAACGCGGTGCTCGACGGCCAAGCCCTTGAACTTGAGCTGGACAGCCCGGCGATGAACCTGGTGGGTTTCGAACACGTGGCCACCAGCGCGGCGGACAAAGCTAAAGTCGCCGCTGCACGTAAACAGCTGGAAAACCCTGTCGCCCTGTTCAACTTGCCCAAGGCCGCCGGCTGCGTCGTCGGCAACCAGGAACTCAACAGTCCGTTGTTCGGCGACAAGCCCGAAGCCGACCATGACCATGATGATGACGCCAAAGACGGCGCCCACGAGCACCATCACGACCACAGCGAGATCCACGCCCACTACCAGTTCACCTGCGCCACGCCGACAGCTTTGAGCAATCTCGACCTGAGCCAAGTGTTCAAGACCTTCCCCGCCACCCAGAAAATTCAGGTACAACTGATCGGCCCGAGCGGCCAGCAAGGTGTTGAAGCGACGGCCACAGCAGCCACCCTGAAGTTCTGATTTGAAAATACGGTCAATGTGGGAGCTGGCTTGCCTGCGAACGGATCGCCTCGGTATGTCTGGAACAACCGAGTCGCCCGCATCACAGGCAAGCCAGCGCCTACAAGGGATCGGCGCCATTTTCTACAACCAGGCAATACTGATTTAACATGACCCATGCATTGATCGAACTGTCTGACCTGGGCTTTAACTGGCCCGGGCAGCCACAGTTGCTGGACATCCCCGCTTTCCGCCTGGAAGCAGGAGAAACCCTGTTTCTGAAGGGCCCGAGCGGCAGTGGCAAAACCACGCTACTGGGCCTGCTCGGGGGCGTACAGAAACCCAGCCAGGGCAGCATCCGCCTGCTCGGCCAGGAGCTGACCGAACTTTCGGCCGGCGCCCGCGACCGCTTCCGTGTCGACCACACCGGCTACATCTTCCAGCAGTTCAACCTGCTGCCGTTCCTGTCGGTGCGCGAGAACGTCGAGTTGCCCTGCCACTTCTCCAAGCTGCGCGCGCAACGGGCGAAACAACGTCACGGCAGTGTCGACCGCGCCGCCGCGACCCTGCTGGCGCACCTGGGGTTGAAAGACAAAGACCTGCTGGAGCGCCGCGCCGACTCGCTGTCCATCGGCCAGCAACAACGGGTGGCCGCCGCTCGCGCGCTGATCGGTCAACCCGAGTTGGTGATCGCCGACGAGCCCACTTCGGCCCTGGACTACGACGCCCGCGAAGCTTTCCTTCAGCTGTTGTTCGCTGAATGCCGCGAAGCCGGCGCCAGCCTGTTGTTTGTCAGCCATGACCAAAGTCTGGCCGCGCTGTTCGACCGCCACCTGTCGCTGGCCGAACTCAATCGCGCCGCCACGCCCGCAGAGGTTTGAGATGTATCTGTTCCGTCTAGCCATGGCCAGCCTGGCTAACCGCCGCTTTACCGCGATCCTCACCGCATTCGCCATCGCCCTGTCTGTGTGCCTGCTGCTGGCCGTGGAACGCGTCCGTGTCGAGGCGCGCAACAGTTTCGCCAGCACCATCAGCGGCACCGACCTGATCGTCGGCGCCCGCTCCGGCTCGGTGAACCTGCTGCTGTATTCGGTGTTTCGCATCGGCAATGCCACTAACAACATCCGTTGGGACAGCTACGAACACTTCGCCGCCAGCCCTCAGGTGAAATGGGCGATCCCGATTTCCTTGGGTGATTCCCACCGTGGCTACCGCGTGATGGGCACCAACGAGTCCTACTTCGAGCACTACCAATACGGTCGCAAGCAACACCTCGAACTGGCCAGCGGCCGCGCCTTCGCCACCGACCCGTTCGAAGTGGTGCTCGGCGCCGAAGTGGCTGACGCACTGCACTACAAACTCGGCGACAAACTGGTGCTGGCCCATGGCGTCGCGGTGGTCAGCCTGGTCAAGCACGATGACAAACCCTTCACCGTGGTCGGCATCCTCAAGCGCACCGGCACACCGGTGGACCGCACGTTGCACATCAGCCTCGGCGGCATGGAGGCGATCCATATCGACTGGCATAACGGTGTGCCGGCTCAAGGCAAAGGCCGCATCAGCGCCGATCAAGCGCGCAACATGGACCTCACGCCGCAGGCCATTACCGCGTTCATGCTCGGGCTGAACAACAAGATTTCCACCTTCGCCCTGCAACGGGAGATCAACGAATTCCGTGGCGAGCCGATGCTGGCGATCCTGCCGGGCGTGGCGCTGCAAGAACTGTGGAGCATGATGGGCACCGCTGAAAAAGCACTGTTCGTGATCTCGCTGTTCGTGGTGCTGACCGGCTTGATCGGCATGCTCACGGCGATCCTCACCAGCCTCAACGAGCGCCGTCGCGAAATGGCGATCCTGCGCTCAGTGGGCGCACGGCCGTGGCATATTGCAACCTTGCTGATCGTTGAAGCCTTCGCCCTGGCGCTGTCCGGCGTGATCGCAGGCGTGGGCCTGCTGTACGTGTGCATCGCCGCCTCGCGCGGTTACCTGCAGGCCAATTACGGCCTGGACCTGCCCATGTCGTGGCCCAGCGAATATGAATGGACGCTGCTCGCCGGTATCCTGGCCGCCGCGCTGTTGATGGGCAGCGTGCCCGCGTGGCGCGCCTATCGACAATCTTTGGCCGATGGCCTGTCGATTAGGCTGTAGAACAGCCGCTGCAAGTTTCAAGCGTTAAGCTGCAAGCGAATCGGTTTTAACTTAAAGCTTGCGGCTTCTAGCTACCTACTGAGGAGTTTTCATGCGTCGCGCCCTCGCTGCACTGTTTTTGCTGGTGGCCCTGCCCGCCTGGGCCGCCGAGCCCAAGGAACTGACCTGGTCGGAGCTGATCCCGCCGGATGCCATGCCCGAAGTGCCCAATATGCAGCCGCTGCACAACCTGTCCGGCATGGCGGATGCACTGGAGTCGGCGCCGGCGGCCAAGCAGGAAATGCCCCACGCGCCTGTGGTGCAAAGCCTTGATGGCAAGCACATCCGCCTGCCCGGTTATATCGTGCCGTTGGAAGTGGGTGAAAACGGCCGCACCACTGAATTCTTGCTGGTGCCGTATTTCGGCGCGTGCATCCACGTTCCGCCACCGCCGTCGAACCAGATCGTGCACGTTAAAAGTGAAGTCGGCGTGAAGCTCGATGAGCTGTATCAACCGTACTGGATCGAAGGCGCGATGCGGGTCAAACCGTCCACCAGCGAACTGGCCGACGCCGGTTACCAGATGGATGCCGAGAAGATTTACATCTACGAGCTGCCGGAGTAGCGCTGATCGCCCTTTCGTTGAGCTGAGTCAAAAGATCGAGCGGAACGATCTTTACCATTGGACGTACAACTTTTAACGTCCTTTTGGAGCTCCCATGAACAAGTCTCTGCTCGGCGCGTCCCTCTTCGCGCTCGCCCTCGTTGCCCCTGTCGCACACGCTCACGAAGCGGGCGACATTCTGGTTCGCGCCGGTGCAATCACCGTGAATCCGAAGGCTGACAGCAGCACCGTCAAAGTTGACCAGGGCCCATTGGCCGGCACCAACCTGGGCGGCAAGGCGACCATGAGCAGCGATACCCAACTGGGCTTGAACTTTGCCTACATGCTGACCAACCACGTGGGTATCGAACTGCTGGCCGCCACACCGTTCGAGCACGACGTGAAGATCAAAGGCACCGCCCTGGGCGCCGCCAACGGCAAGCTCGGTACCCTGAAACACCTGCCGCCAACCCTGAGCGTCGTGTACTACCCGCTGGATAACAAATCGGCCTTCCAACCTTACGTAGGCGCCGGTATCAACTACACCTGGATCTACGACGAGCACGTCGGCAGCCGTGCCCAAGGCGCAGGTTTCAGCAACTTCAAGGCTGAAAACTCCTGGGGCTGGGCCGCACAGATCGGCGCGGACTACATGATCAACGACAAGTGGATGATCAACGCCCAGGCGCGCTACATCGACATCAGCACCAAGGCCACCGTGGAAAACAACGCCGTGGCACCTGGCACGCGTGCCAAGGTCAATGTGGACGTTGACCCAATGGTTTACATGGTGGGTATTGGCTACAAGTTCTAATCCCGACCTAAGCAACACTGCATAACCAAATGTGGGAGCGGCGCACCGCCGCTCCCACATTTTGGTTTTGCGTGTATTCAGTTGTGCCGGTAGAAGCGATCCAGCAACGCCGGCAGCCCCGCCCGCCATGCCCGTGGCTTGATGCCAAAGGTATGGAGGATTTTCTTGCAGGCGAGCACCGCGTGTTGCGGTTCTTCACTTGCATCCGGCCGGCCCGCATGGGCCTGGGCGGTGGGGGATTCGATCGCCAACGGATGAAAATTGCGCGCTTCAGTGAGGATCGCCTGGCCCAGCGCCAACGGCGTGGTCGCCTCATGGCCGGCGTAGTGGTAAGTGCCCCACAACGGCGCCGCGCAATCGAGTTGCTTGAGCACCGAAATGATCACCCGCGCCGCATCGTCCACTGGCGTCGGGTTGCCGCGCCGGTCGTCAGCCATCAGCAATTCATCGGTTTTTTCGGCCCGGGCCAGGAAGCGCCCGAGGGTGCCGTCGACGCTGTCATCCAGCAGCCAGCCAAACCGCAGCAACACATGTTGCGGGCAAGTGGCGCGCACGCTTTGTTCGATACGCCACAACGCCTGGCCGCGCAGGCCCAAGGGCACCGGCTCGTCTTTTTCGCTGTAAGCGGTGGCGCGAGAGCCATCGAACACGCGGTAGCTGGACGGTTGCAGCAAGGTGATGTTGTGGTGCTGGCACAGCTCGGCCAGACGCTCGATAGCGAACTCCTGGGAGGCCAGGCGGGTTTCGCTGACCGCTTCGGCCTGGAACCAGTCGAAATAGTAGGCGAGGTTGATCAACGCATCGGGACGGGTGTCGTCGAGCAATTGGGTGAGGCTCGCGGCATCCCAGCCGTCTTGGGGCGGTTTGGGTGCGAGGAAACCAATGTCTTCCTCTGCACCGAGGCGAATCAGCGCCTGCCCGAGGGCATTCCCGCCGCCCAGTAACATAAGGCGCATTCGCATAGATTGAGCAGGCCCGGTCTGGTTGGAACGAAGGTTATTCATGTATTTGTCAGAATCGTTGCATTTTGCGGGTTCGTAGCGCAACCGTCACGGACAAACTGCGCGATTGCAACTTGTTGGAGCGGGCGGTATCAATCACTCCATGAACCTTCCTGAATCCACCGACAGCGCGTTGCACGGCTTCCACCCCGCCGTCAGCGCCTGGTTCCGCAGCACCTTCCCTTCGGTGACAAGCGCCCAGGCCCAGGCATGGCCGCTGATCCGCCAACGCCAATCGACGCTGATCGCCGCGCCCACCGGCTCCGGCAAGACGCTCACAGCCTTTTTGGCGGTGCTGGATGACTTGGTCCAGCAAGGCCTGGCGCACGGCGGGCAACTGCCGGACGAAACCCTGGTGGTCTACGTGTCGCCGCTGAAGGCGCTGTCCAATGACATCCAGATCAACCTGCAGAATCCGCTTGCCGGAATCACTCAGCACTTGCAGAACCAGGGCCTGCCGCCGCTGGTGATCCGCACCGCCGTGCGCACGGGCGACACCCCGCAAAAAGACCGCATGCAGATGCGCAAGCGCCCGCCGCACATTCTGGTGACCACTCCGGAATCGCTCTACGTGCTGCTGGGGTCGGACTCCGGGCGGCAAATGCTCGCCCGCACGCGCACGGTGATCGTCGATGAAATCCACGCTATCGCGGCCGGCAAACGTGGCAGCCACTTGGCGTTGAGCCTGGAGCGCCTGCAAGGCCTGTGCGCCGAACCACTGACACGCATTGGCTTGTCGGCCACGCAAAAGCCCATCGACGCGGTGTCACGTTTTCTCGTGGGCACCGGCCGCCACTGCGCGATTGTGGATATCGGCCACGCCCGCCCCCGCGACCTGGATATCGAAGTACCGCCAGTGCCGCTCTCGGCAGTAATGGCCAACGATGTGTGGGAACGGGTCTACGACCGCCTCGCCGAATTGGCCCGCGAGCACCGCACCACGCTGGTGTTCGTCAACACCCGCCGCCTGGCAGAACGCCTGGCCCGGCATTTGAGCGAACGCCTGGGCAAAAGCGCCGTGGCCGCGCACCACGGCAGCCTGGCCAAGGAAATGCGCCTGGACGCCGAACAACGACTCAAGGCCGGTGAGCTGCAAGTGCTGATCGCCACCGCGTCCCTGGAGCTGGGGATTGATATCGGCGACGTGGATCTGGTCTGTCAGATCGGCTCGCCCGGCTCCATCAACGGTTTTCTGCAAAGAGTGGGACGCTCCGGCCACCAGGTCGGCGGCACGCCCAAAGGGCGCTTGTTCGCCACCACACGCGACGACTTGATCGAATGCGCCGCGCTGCTCGATTGCGTACGCCGGGGTGAGCTGGACACCTTGCACATACCGGTCGCGCCGTTGGACGTGCTGGCCCAACAGATCATCGCCGAGGTCAGCGCCCAGGAATGGTCGGAGCAGGCCTTGCTCGACCTGATCCGCCGCGCCGCGCCCTATGCCGAGCTGGATGAACGCCAATACCAAGCGCTGCTGCAGATGCTCAGCGACGGCTACAACGGTCGCCAGGGCATCCGTAGCGCCTACCTGCACCGCGACGCCCTGAGCCGCACCTTGCGCGGTCGTCGCGGCGCCAGACTCACTGCCGTGACCAGCGGCGGCACCATCCCCGACAATGCCGACTATAGCGTGTTGCTCGAACCCCAAAGCCTGAACATCGGCAGCGTCAACGAAGACTTTGCGGTGGAAAGCATCGCCGGGGATATCTTCCAGCTCGGCAATACGTCCTACCGAATCCTGCGGGTCGACGCCGGCAAGGTGCGCGTCGAGGATGCCCATGGCCAGCCGCCGACCATTCCGTTCTGGCTCGGCGAAGCGCCCGGGCGCAGCAACGAATTGTCGGCGGCGGTGGCGCGTTTGCAGGGTCAATTGGACGCGCTGCTCAGCGCCACGCCCGGCAACCTGCAAGCCGCGCAAGATTGGCTCACCGAAACCCTCGGCCTAAACCACGCCAGCGCCGAACAAATCCTCGATTACCTGGCGCGCACACGCTTGGCCCTGAGCGCCCTGCCGTCCCAGGACACGTTGATCATGGAGCGTTTCTTCGACGCGTCCGGCGGCACCCAACTGATCATCCACACGCCGTTCGGCAGCCGCGTCAACCGCGCCTGGGGCCTGGCCTTGCGCAAGCGTTTTTGCCGCACCTTCAATTTCGAATTGCAGGCCGCCGCCAGCGAAAATGCGATCGTGCTGTCGCTGTCCACCAGCCACAGTTTCGAGCTGGACGCGGTGTGGCGTTACCTCAACAGCCACAGCGCCGAACATATCCTGATCCAGGCCGTGCTGGAGGCGCCGCTCTTCGGCGTGCGCTGGCGCTGGAATGCCGGTGTGGCGCTGGCATTGCCGCGCTTTACCGGCGGGCGCAAGGTGGCGCCGCAGATCCAGCGCATGAAAAGCGAAGACCTGATCGCCAGTGTGTTTCCCGACCAGATCGCCTGCCTGGAAAACCTCGCCGGCGAGCGCGAAGTGCCTGAACACCCGCTGGTCGAGCAAACCCTCGACGACTGCCTTCACGAAGCCATGGACAGCGACGCCTGGCTGGCCCTGCTGCGGCGCATGGAGCACGGCGACGTGCGCCTGATCAGCCGCGACTTGCCAGCGCCCTCGCCGATGGCCGCTGAAATCCTCAGTGCGCGGCCCTACACCTTTCTTGACGATGCGCCACTGGAAGAGCGCCGAACCCAGGCCGTGCTCAACCGACGCTGGAGCGACCCGCAAAGTACCGACGACCTAGGGGCGCTGGATGCTGACGCTATTGCTAGCGTGCGCGAAGAAGCCTGGCCGGCGCCCAACGGGCTGGATGAAATGCACGAGGCGTTGATGAGTCTGGCGTGTATCGCCGCCAGCGAAGTCACGCCGCAATGGGCGCAATGGTTGCACGCCTTGGCCAAGAGCGGCCGCGCCTTTCAATTGCACAATGACCTGTGGGTCGCCGTTGAACGCTTGAGTTGCTTGCAGGCAATCTTCCCCAACGACTTGCCGCTGTTACCTGGTTTCGATGAGCCCTGGACCTTTGATGAGGCCGTGGTGGAAGTGCTGCGCGCACGCCTCGGTGGGTTCGGCCCGCTGAGCCTGAGCGAGATCGCCGCGCCCCTGGCCTTGCGAGAATCTGATGGGGTCCAGGCGCTGGCCCGTCTGGAGCAGGAAGGCTATGTATTACGCGGCCATTTCAGCCCCGCTGCCACTGAGGAGCAATGGTGCGAACGCCACCTGCTGGCGCGTATTCATCGCTATACGGTCAAGCGCTTGCGCCGGGAAATCGAGCCGGTGGCACTGCAGGATTTCATGCGTTTTCTGTTCGATTGGCAGCACCTGTCCGACGGCACACGCGGTCAGGGCAGCGCGATGTTGCCGCAGATCGTTGCGCAGTTTGAAGGGTATGCCGCCGCCACATCCGCCTGGGACAGCGACCTGCTCAGCGCACGGCTCAAGGATTACTCCGCCACCTGGCTCGATGACCTGTGCCGCAGCGGCAAACTGGTGTGGACGCGCTTGGGCAACAAACCCGGCGCCATGGCATTACGCAGTACGCCAGTGGTGTTGCTGCCCCGCAGCCAGGTGGGACTGTGGAGCGGACTGACCGAACTCACCGACGCCACCACGCTGTCACCCAAGGCGCAGAAGGTGCATCAAGCCCTGCGCGACCACGGCGCGCTGTTTTTTGATGAGCTGGTGCACGAGGCCCACTTGCTGCGCAGCGAACTGGAAAGCGCCTTGCAGGAACTGGTCGGCGCCGGGCTGGTAAACGCCGACAGCTTCGCCGGCCTGCGCGCCCTGACCACGCCCGCCAGCAAACGCCAGGCGCGCAGCAGTCGGCGTGGGCGCGGCGCGTTTATCGGCGGCATGGACGACGCCGGGCGCTGGGCCTTGGTGCGGCGTTCACCCACCGCCGCCGGCGCGCATTCGGCCGAGACGCTGGAGCATGTGGCAATGACCTTGCTGCGCCGCTATGGCGTGGTGTTCTGGCGCTTGCTCGAGCGTGAGGCGGATTGGCTACCAAGCTGGCGCGAGTTGCTGCGCACTTTTCATCGGCTGGAAGCACGCGGGGAGATTCGCGGGGGGCGATTTGTCAGTGGGTTGGCGGGGGAACAGTTTGCGTTGCCGGAGGCGATCCCGTTGCTGCGTGAAGTGCGACGTCGGGCCCATGACGGCAGTTTGATTGTTGTGTGTGGGCCTGATCCGCTGAACCTGGTGGGCACGTTGTTGCCGGGCACCAAGGTGCCGGCCTTGAGTGGTAATCGAATTGTGTATCGGGACGGGTTGCCGGCGGCGGTGATGGTCGCTGGCAAGCAGCAGGTGTTGTTGGAGGTGGATCAGGTGGCGGTGCAGAATAAACTGATGAAGCGTCCGTAACGTAGCAGCTGTCGAGCGCCAGCTGCTACGGGTTGTGAAGGTCACTGAGCCCGAGGCGGCTCCGTGACCACCACCGAAGCCGGCACCTCTGCATCAGGTTCATCCGCCAGCAGCGCACGCTTGGGCAACAAAATCTGCTGTGGATAAGTCTGCGCGAAGTGCACCTCGTCACAATTATCCACACGCTTTTTCAGCCGCTGGTTAAACGCGCGACTCACCGCGTATTGCCCGCCCGAGACCGTGCGGAACTGCGCCGTCAGCACCACGCCGTTGAGGTCCATCTTGTCGACACCAAACACCTCCAGCGGGCCTTGCAGGTTGTACTTGAGGAACACGTCGTCGCGAATCGATTGCCCGGCCTCGCGGATCAATTCCAGCGCCTTGTCCACGTCCGTGTCGTAGGTGAACTGCACTGAGAAGAATGCATAGGCAAACTGCCGCGACTGGTTGGTAACCGCCTTGATCTGCCCGAACGGCACCGAATGCACAAACCCCTTGCCGTCGCGCAGGCGCAGGGTGCGGATGGTCAGGCCTTCGACAGTGCCGGCGTGGCCGGAGTCGAGCACCACCCAGTCGCCGATGGACAGGGTGTCTTCAATGATGATGAACAGCCCGGTGATCACATCCTGCACCAACTGCTGGGAACCAAAACCGATAGCCAGGCCGACCACGCCGGCACCGGCCAGCAGCGGTGCGACGTTGATGCCGAGGTTGGCCATGGTGGTGATTGCGCAAATCACCACCAGGATGATTTTCACCGCGTTGCGCACCAGCGGCAGGATGGTTTTCACCCGGGTACTGGGCTGGCGGCTCGAGCGATCGTTGACCGGCGGTTTCAGCGCTTCCTGAATCGCCGTATCCAGGACCACCCAGAACAACCCGGTCATCAGCAGGATCAAGCCAATGCTGCTGAGGGAATCGCTGATCGCTCGACCGATCGAGTTGCGCTCGGCGAATTCAAACAGCGAGACACCCCAGATACGCCCGAGGACTTCAATAAACCCGATCGCCATCGCAATGCGCAAGATCGCGTGCAGCACGCTGAGGAAACGCTCCTTGTAAGCACTGCTGCGCTGGATCGCCACTTGGCTGCGCGACTTGAACAGGTGTTGCAGCACAGTGCTCAGGAACACCGTGCCGATTAGCAAAATGGTGGTGAGCAGCGCGCAGCGCAGGGCTTTCTGGTTATCGTCCCCGGCGCCGATCAGGTTTATCGCCGAAACCAGCACCATCAGCAGGATCGGCCAGTACCAGAGCCCGGAAAATATCCGCAGCGATTGTTGCAACGCCGGGTGTTTAAGGCGCTGGGTCAGCGCCTGATTACGGATCAAGTGTGCGACCGGGCGACGCAGGCGAATCACCAGCATGCCGAAGGTTACCGCCGCAAACAGGCCGGTAAACACCGCAATGCCGCTGGTGATATTGCCGCCGAACTGGCGGGCGATCTGCGGGCTGGTCAGCGCATCGCTGAGGGCGGCGAGGAACCCGATCATGAACATCGGCTTTGGGCAGTAATCGCGGATGATCTGCACGGCCGGGCGTTTATGCCCGACGTCAAACATAACGATCACGCACAACAGGATGGACGTGGAGAAGATGCCGCTACTGGTCGCATAGGCAAAACACAACGCCAGCGCCCGGCCGACGGAGGTCGGCAAAAAGTGACTGACGTAAAGCGTCAGCGGCAGACAGATCACGGCCGGGATCGTGTAGGGCACTAAATAACCGAGTACGCCTTGCAAGCGTCCGCGCCGATGGACAAAGGGACGTTGGCTGACACGCCTGACCAGCCTGCGCCCCAGTAAGGTCAACAGCGCGAAGGCACCGATCCAGACGCCGGACAACAGCAGGAAGTCCCCGGCCACGCTCCATGGCGAGCGGTGCGAGGGACGGTTGACCAGGCGCCCCACCTCATTGGCCGCACGGTCGGCGCGCAGGCGCCAAGCGTCAAGGAGGTTCTGGTTGAGATCAAGCTTGTCCTGCACATCAACGATGCTGGAGCTGATGGCACCTAGCAGGCCGCCCTCGACCAGAATTTCCGGCTTGGCCGGCGTTTCGGCTTCAGGCGCGGCCGCCGCGGCGTGCACTGCGCCGCTGCCGCAAAACAGCAGCGCGCCGAGCAGTAATGCAGTCTTTGAATTCAGCAAAACACCGGGCTCCTTGAGGTAGGTCTGTAACGAGCTGACGGGTTTTGGCGCTGATCGTTCCCGTTTAAAACGCAATGCGCTGGGGCGTGCCGTCCGTAAGGCGCTGGAAACTTTCTCGCAAATCCCACAGTCATCCCTCCATGGAGGTCATTCGACCCATTAACCACGGGAGCAACCATGTCCGCGATTCATATCGGCATTTCCGGCTGGCGCTACACGCCTTGGCGGGGGGACTTCTACCCCGAGGGCCTGACCCAGAAACGTGAGTTGCAGTTTGCGTCACGGGCGGTCAACAGCATTGAGATCAATGGTTCGTTCTACGCGCTGCAACCGTCGCAGCGCTATGCCCAATGGTACGCCGATACGCCAGACCGGATCGAGTGCTGGCGCCACGGCAAACAACCGTCAGACGCCCACCTGATCGACCAGAAACGCAAGCAGCGCGACGTGTTCTGCTTCTTCGACAACGACATCAAGGTGCGCGCGCCCTTCGATGCGCGCCAATTGCTACAGCGCTTCGAGCTGGATAAAGCAATGACCACTGAGCCCGGCAAACTACCAGAATCGAGAGTGCTGCCATGACTCATCCGGAATTGATTCCCGTGACGCCCACCGCGGCCATCACGCGCTTCACCGTGCTGACGGTCAATATCCACAAGGGTTTCACTGCCTTGAATCGACGCTTCATCCTGCCAGAGCTGCGTGAAGCGGTGCGCGGCGTGGGCGCCGACATGGTGTTCCTGCAAGAAATTCACGGCACCCATGAGCGTCACCCCCAGCGCTTCAGCGACTGGCCGAACATGCCGCAGTACGAGTTCCTCGCTGACAGCATCTGGCCGCAGTTTGCTTACGGGCGCAATGCGGTCTACCCCCACGGCGATCACGGCAATGCGTTGCTGTCGAAATTCCAGATCGTGCGCTACGACAACCTCGATATCTCGCAAAGCGGCCATGAAAACCGTGGCCTTTTGCATTGCGTGATGCGCCTGCCGGGCACCGGTCAAGAGGTGCATGCGATCTGCATTCACTTGGGGCTGCGCGAAGTGCACCGCCAGCAGCAATTGCGCTTGATCGAACAGCGCATCAGCGAAATTCCTGCCGACGCGCCGCTGGTGGTTGCCGGTGATTTCAACGATTGGCGCCAAAAGGCCGACCTGAGCCAGAGCGGCCTAAAAGAAGTATTCATCGAAACCCAGGGCAAACCCGCGCGCACCTTCCCGGCGCGCTTGCCTCTGCTGCCGCTGGACCGGATTTATGTGCGCAATTTGAAGGTGCATAACCCCCGAGTGCTGACGACACGGCCCTGGTCCCATCTATCAGACCATGTCCCCCTGTCAGTGGAGATTGAGCTATGAACGTCGCCGTAGAACATATTTCCACCGACCAGCCGCCGGACCAAGCCAAGGCACGTGACTTGGATTACGGCTGGCAGAGTGGCAACCAGGTCCAATTGCTGGAGAACGGCGAAGCGTACTTCCCTGAGGTGTTCACTGCACTGCGCGAAGCCCGGCGCGAGATTCTGCTGGAGACCTTCATTCTCTTCGAAGACAAAGTGGGCCATGAGCTGCATGGCATCCTGATCGAGGCGGCGCGCCGTGGGGTCAACGTAGTGGTCAGCCTGGATGGCTTTGGCTGTGGCGAACTGAGCCCGTCGTTTCTCGGCGAGTTGGCCGCGGCCGGCGTCGCGGTGCAGATGTTCGACCCCGCGCCAAAGACCCTGGGCATTCGCACCAATTGGTTTCGCCGCCTGCACCGCAAAATCGTGGTAGTGGACGCGGAGGTGGCATTCATCGGCGGAATCAATTTCTCCGCCGACCACCTGGGCGATTACGGTCCCGAGGCCAAGCAGGATTACGCGGTGAAGGTGATCGGCCCGGCGGTAGCGGACTTGCATCATTTCGCCTTGGCCCAAAGCGGTCGCCAAGTACGCACGCGGCGCGGTTGGCGACGACGCCAGCAGCGGCCGCAGATCTGGTCGACCGATAAGGGCGATGGCCAGGTGCGCCTGATTTACCGCGACAACGCGCAGCATCGCGATGACATCGAAGAAGCGTATATCCACGCCTTGAGCAAAGCCCAGACACGCGCGGTGATCGCCAACGCCTACTTCTTCCCAGGCTACCGCCTGCTGCGGGAAATCCGCAACGCCGCGCGCCGTGGCGTGCACGTGCAATTGATCATGCAGGGCCAGCCCGATGTACTGCTGGCCAAGCTGGCGGCGCGCATGCTCTACGACTACTTGCTCAAGGACGGCGTGGTGATCCACGAGTATTGCCAGCGCCCACTGCACGGCAAAGTCGCACTGGTGGATGACGAATGGAGCACGGTGGGGTCGAGCAATCTGGACCCATTGAGCTTGTCGCTGAACCTGGAAGCCAACGTGTTGATTCGCGACCGTGCGTTCAATCAACAGCTGTATGAACGACTGGAAGCCCTGGCAAAAAACCACTGCCAGACCATGCCGGAAAAACGCAAGCCGCGCCTGTGGCTGTGGCGTTTGACCGTGGGTTTCCTGGTGTTCCATGTGATGCGCCACTTTCCTGCACTCACCGGCTGGTTGCCCGCGCACAAGCCGCGTTTGAAACCTTTTGAGGCTCAGCGCCATGACGTCTGAAACCAAAGGCTCGCGGTTCAAACGCTGGAAGAAGCCGCTGACCATCGTCTTCTTCTTGCTGCTGATTGCGCTGTTCACCCTGCTCGCGCGGCGCATCGATTGGAGCGAAGTGGTTCAGACCCTGGGCGACTTCAAGGTGCGCACGCTGGTGATCGCCAGCGCACTGACGTTATGCAGCTTTCTGGTCTACGCCAGCTTTGACCTGATCGGCCGCACGTACATTCGCCAGCCCCTGGGGTGGCGGCAAATCCTGCCGGTGGGGATCATCAGCTATGCCTTCAACCTCAACTTGAGCGCCTGGGTGGGCGGCATCGCCATGCGCTATCGACTGTATTCGCGCTTGGGGGTGAGCACAGGCAATATCGCCAAGATCCTCGGTCTGAGCCTGGCGACCAATTGGTTTGGCTATATGGCGATAGCCGGCGTGGTTTTCAGCAGCGGCCTGGTCACGATGCCACCGGGCTGGAAGGTCAGCACCACGGCATTGCAAGGCATTGGCGCGTTGTTGGTAGTGGCCAGCCTGGGTTACCTGGTGGCCTGCCAGTTTTCGAAAAAGCGTGCGTGGACGATTCGCGGCATGGAAATCAACCTGCCGTCGCTGCGTATGGCGTGTTTGCAACTGATGTTGGGCGCGTTGAACTGGTCGCTGATGGCGGCGGTGATTTTCACGTTGCTGCCGGCCAAACTGGATTATCCGCTGGTGTTGGGGGTGTTGCTGATCAGCGCGATTGCTGGCGTGCTCACCCACATCCCGGCTGGGCTTGGGGTGCTGGAGGCGGTGTTTATCGCGCTGTTGCAGCATGAAGCGTCGCGGGGCAGTTTGCTGGCGGGGTTGATTGCGTATCGGGCGATCTACTTCATCTTGCCGCTGCTGATCGCGCTGGTGATGTACCTTGGCGTAGAGGCCAAGGCCAAGGCGTTGCGGGTGAAGAAAGCACCGGCTTAAGACTGTAGTGACTGCTCGCGAAGGCGGCCTAAAGAGCACCCTATTATTGAGACTGGATAATGCTCAACCGCTCACCCACCACCATCTCGGTAATCCAGTCCACCAGGATTGAGGTGTACGCCTGCTGAGACACCGGGTCGCTGAGCGAGTGGTCGGCACCATCGATGATGCGATGAGTCAGGGAATGGGTCTGCTGGCACGCCGCGCGGTAACTCATGATGGTGGCGTGGGGCACGTGGGCATCGGTTTGCGACTCAACGATCAGCACATCACCGGTAAACGCAGAACAAGCGTGCAAGGCGCGATTGGTTTCGGCGTGGACCCGCGTGCTGCGGTAATCCATCAGGTCGGCCTTATCCAGATCACGCTTGGGTTTGAGCCATTCCTGGTCGCGGTACAGCGCCGGCACGCGCAGCGCCAGCCAGCGCACCGGGCGCAGTGAGGTGAGAATTGCCGCGAGGTAGCCGCCGTAACTGGTGCCCACCACCGCCACCGCCGAGGTGTCGATGGCCGGGTGGGACAGCAGTCGATCATAGGCCGCCAGCAGGTCGCGCAGGTTGTCTTCGCGGGTGACGCGAGACAGCGGAATGCCAGTGGCGGCATGGCCGCGCAGGTCGAAGGTGAGGCACACACAGCCCAAGCCGGCGATGCCTTTGGCTCGTTCAAGATCACGCTCTTGGCTACCGCCCCAGCCGTGCACAAACAACACGCCAGGTACTTTGGATTTGGGGCTCAGGAAGGTGCCGCTCATCTGTTCGTCGTCGATGTCGATCGCAATGCTTTCGCTTCTAGCCGTCATAAGATTTAACCGTCACGTACTTGAGAAGAAAGGCGCTGTTTTGCGCCGGGCCGCGATACACCTCAATGGCATCAGCCGGCAAGGGTTGGTCCGCGTAGGCTTCCACAGAGGACACACGGATCGCACGCAGGCCGGGGTTGTTGATAAAACTCTGCAACGCTGCGACTTCCGCGCTGCTGGCCCCGCCCATGCGCCAGGATTGTTCGAGCACGCCGCTGCGGCGTTGGCCGTCGCTGTCCAGGCCCTGAGCGATGTCGTAGTTGCGCCGCGATGCGTAGAAGCCGGGATAGGCTTCATCGGCGGCCGCGTCGAACACCTGTGCTTGTTCGATGGCTTCGCGAACGTCGTCGGGCAGTTCGAGTTGCAGCAGGGTTTCGTAGCCACCCGGCACCGCCAACAGGTCGGAGCCGCCGTAGACGTCTTCGCCCTGCCCGTCTTTCGTCAGGGATTGCTCGCCGCAGTAGCTGAACACGTGATCGCCGATGAAGCTTTGGCCGACGCTGTGGGTGATCACGTCCTGCAGGTCTTGCTCCAACACCACACCATCGCTGAAGAGCTTCGCGGCCTCAGGCCGAGCCAGCACGGCTTCGAACTCATCGAGACTGTGGATAACTTCCTGGCCTCGGCCGGCGCAGGCCTGCACGGGTTTCAGGCGAATGGGTCCGCTGTACAGCAAGCGCGTGGCAGCGGGCCGGGCGTCTTCCAGCGCGAAGACGCTCAAACCATCCAGCACGACGTTTCGCACACGTTCGCAGAATAGCGCTGACCAACCTTCGGGCGCTTTGGCTTCAGGCCCGAGCAGACCATGGCTGATGGCTTTGGTGCAGATGAAGTCGTGGTCGACGTAACCGCCCCACACATCCTCAGGCCCCTTGATATTGAGCGCACGCGCCTGGGCTGCACCGACCAGGGTTTGCGTGGGCAGCAGGTAAAGTGATCGTCCCGCATGCAGAGCGGGGTCGTAGCTGCCACCGAATTTTAGCCCGAGAATCTGCGCCAGCCAGCGCGCCAGGGTGCGGTTGGTTTCGATCTCATGCAGAGGGGCGCCTTCACGTGTGGAGTGAGCGACGACCAGCTTCTTGCGTTGAGTCGGGGTCATGCGTCCCCCTTGGCCTTGCCGCCATGTGTGTGCAAGAGAGGTTGCAGGGATCAGGCCAAGGCGCTTTCGGGGCGGATGGTTGAGAAATCAAGCAGTTGCCGAAAAACCGATGGCATTTGGCCTGCTCCATTCTGCACGACAGCGCGTCGGCGTCGCGGCGTTCTGCACGATTCAGACGCCAAAACGGTTGCGGTAATCGCTGGGCGCCAGGCCGGTGATCTTCTTGAAGGTGGCGCGGAAGGCGCTGGGGTCCTGATAGCCCACGGTCCACGCGATGTGATCAATGGTGCCGTTGGTAAACTCGAGCATCTGCCGAGCCTTGCCCACGCGCAGATGCTGACAGTATTCGGTGGGTTTCAAACCGGTGGCGTTGCGAAAGCGCCGTAGGAATGTGCGCTCCTCCAAGCCGGCCTCCAGTGCCATCGCCGCCACGGAAACATCCACTGCACCGCTGGCCTGCAACCAGTGCTGAACCTTGAGAATGGCACCGTCACCGTGGCCAAGAATCGGCGCGAAGTTACTGCCGCACTGGCTGGCGCTGTCACTGTGCTCGATCACCAGGAAACGCGCGGTATCCGCCGCAATGCTGGGGCCCATCAAGCGATCGACCAGGCGCAGGCCGAGTTCGGACCAGGCCATTAAGCCAGCGGTGGTAATCAGGTCGCCGTCATCAACGATGGGTTTATCCGCTTCAAGGCGCACGGCCGGGTAACGCGCGGCGAAGGATTTGGCGGAAGACCAATGGGTGGTGGCGCTGCGCCCATCGAGCAATCCGCTGCGCGCGAGCATGATCGAACCAATGCAGACGCCACCCAGTACGGTACCTGCCGCATGTTGCCGGCGAAGCCATTCCAGTAGTGCAGGCGGCGCTTGTTCTTCGGTGAACTCACCAATCGACGGGGGCACCAGTACGGCCATCATGGGTTGATCAGGGCCGGGGTGGCTATCGAATACGCGTACCGTTTCACCGGTAGCCTCCACCTGCCAATGGCTGATCCGCAAGAGCGGCAACTGTGCGCACTGGTGCTCGGCGGCGATGCGGTTGGCGACGCCGAACAGGTCAGTCAGGCCGTGCACGGCCGCCATCTGCGCCCCCTGGTAGATCAACACGCCCAGCTCAACAACGACCATTGTCAGTTTTCCCCCTGTTATTGTCGGTGCAGCCAATCCCAAGTGCAGGCGCCAGCTAAGATACTGGGCCCATCAACCCATCACGAGGCAACACACATGGCCAAGCAAGCGCTCATCCTAATCGATATCCAGAACGACTACTTCCCTCAAGGCAAGTGGCCACTCGACGGCGTCGAAGCCGCAGCGGACAAGGCCGTGCAGGTGTTGCAGGCGTTTCGCCAGGCGGGCGATGCGGTGATTCATGTGCGTCATGAGTTCACGTCTGAGGACGCGCCGTTCTTCACACCGGGCTCCGAGGGTGCGCATCTGCATACCAAAGTGCTGAACGAAGACAATGAGCCGGTGGTGCTTAAACATTTTGTGAATTCGTTCCGCGAGACCAACCTGCGCGCGCTGCTGGAACAACGCAGCATCACCGAACTGGTGGTGGTCGGCAGCATGAGCCATATGTGTATCGATGCGGTGGTGCGGGCGGCGGCGGACCTGGGCTACAAGGTCACGGTCATTCATGACGCGTGTGCGACCCGGGACCTGGAGTTCAATGGCCAGGTGATCCCGGCTGCGCAGGTGCATGGGGCGTATATGGCGTCGCTGGCATTCGGGTATGCGGGCGTGGTGTCGGCAAATGAGTATTTGAAGGCGCAAGCGGCGGCGGCATAACCGCCACGTGTCTTGGCGAAGTTAGCGGGTAGCGATAATGAACAGGCGCGGAAAAGGCAGCAGCACGGTGCCATCGGCCAGGGCTGGGTAAGCCTGGGTAATCCGCGCCTGGTACTCCTGCAGGAAGGCAGCCCTTTCGCGATCGGTCAACGGAGCCAGGAAGGGTCTTAGGGCCGAGGCCTTGAACCACTCCACCACCGCAGCGTGATCCGCCAGCGGGTGCTGATAGGTGGTGCGCCACACATCGACGGTGCTGCAATGGTTGCTCAGCAGCTCGTAGTAGTAGCTCGCGGCGTGGCGTTCATTGTGTTTGACCGCGCCGATCTTGGCAGACCACGGGCCATCAGCGGCAACTTCACGGGCAAGTCGGTGGGCAGGCTCATCGAGGTTGTCCGGCGTTTGCACCGCCAGCGTGCCAGCGGGTGTCAGTTGGTGGACCAAGTGCGGGTAAAGCGTGGCGTGGTCAGGCAGCCATTGCAGCGAAGCGTTGGCCAGGATCACATCGAAAGTCTTCGCGGGGCTCCAGGCGCCGATGTCCGCCAGTTCGAAGTTCAGCGCCGGTAGCCGTTGGCGTGCATCGACCAGCATGTCGTCGGAGCTGTCCATGCCGGTAACGTGCGCATGCGGGAAGCGCTCGGCCAGCACCTCGGTAGAATTGCCGGGGCCGCAGCCCAGGTCGACAGCCGTGCGCACCTCGGTATTCGGAATGGCCGCGACCAGGTCGCGGACGGGACGGGTGCGTTGTTGTTCAAACATCGTGTATTGCTTGGCTGACCAGGTCATCGCGGCTTCCTTCTGTTTGAGGTTGGCCACAGCCTAACTCTTGTAAGCGCTGAGGACATATCCCGGGGTTGACGAGCCCCTTGGTCCGTTTTCGCGAAAACAGCCTCTGCGGTATAAAGCGTTTATAGTCTCGAGCACGTTAAAGATGATATGCCTCTTTTTTGCCGCAATGATGCTCTCCTTGTTTATCATTTCTCGAGTCGTGTATTGGGTCGAACGGCGAAACTACCCACAGGGGTACCCACTCCAAGCGGACCTTGAACCACCCTTGCTGGAAAATATCAGGGCAATGCTCAGCATTGTGGTCAAAGGCAAGAAACATCGAATATCCACATCATTGTTCGACTGGGGGAAACCCATCTTGCTGACCGGCAAGAAAGCCAAACGACGCTCTGTGGGTGATTGGATTCGATAGCCTCATGCTCAGGATGTGCCTGCGCCCAATAAAAAGCCCCAAGAGCTTGCGCCTCGGGGCTTTCAGGATAAAACTTTACACCAAGTATCTGAGCCGTAACCCCTAGAACGGAATATCGTCATCAAAGCTGTCGAAATCCGGTGCCGGTTGCGGAGCAGCCTGCTGTGGAGGCGGCGCCTGGCGCGACTGTTGCGGTGCCGACTGCTGCGGACGCGGAGCCTGCTGGCGTGGGGCCGGGGCGGACTGCTGGTAGTTATTGCCCCCGCCTTGTTGGTCGCCCTGCTGTGGACGGCCGCCCAGCAGTTGCATGGTGCCTTGCATGTCGACCACGATTTCAGTGGTGTAACGCTTGATGCCGTCTTTTTCCCACTCACGGGTTTGCAGCTTGCCTTCGATGTAGACCTGCGAACCTTTGCGCAGGTACTCACCGGCGATTTCAGCCACTTTGCCAAACATCGACACACGGTGCCACTCGGTTTTCTCGACCTTCTGGCCGGTCTGCTTGTCGGTCCACTGCTCGCTGGTCGCCAGACTCAGGTTGGTCACGGCGTTACCGTTAGGCAAGTAGCGAACTTCGGGATCCTGGCCGCATGTACCGACCAATATGACTTTGTTAACCCCACGGGCCATAACGTTCTCCTAGGCTGGGCGCGCTGTCGGCACTGGGTTGACCAGTTGCTCAAGCGTCGCGCGATCCAATAATTCGGTGTCCAATTTGATGTAAATGGCCGCTTCTTCAGCGACCACGACTGCATCTGTTACTCCAACAACGGCCTTAAGGCGCTCTACCAGGCCAGCGTCACGAATGGCTTCGGGCGACAACGGCAGGCGCAGGCTTGTGACGTATGGAGGTTCGCGCATGGTAACAGCAAAGGCCAGCCAAAGTGCAGCCAGCCCGGCGCATCCAAGGAACACAACCGACAAACCGCCATGCTGGAACATCCAGCCACCCATGATGCCGCCCAGTGCAGAACCCAGGAACTGGCTGGTGGAATACACCCCCATGGCCGTCCCTTTGCCACCGGCCGGTGAAACCTTACTGATCAGCGAAGGCAATGAAGCCTCCAGCAGGTTGAACGCGGTGAAAAATACCACCGTGCCGATTACCAGCGCCCGCAGGCTGTCGCCGAACTGCCAGAAGAATAGCTCAGTGAGCATCAACGTCGCGACGGCGCCCAAGAGAACTCGTTTCATTTTGCGTTTCTTCTCGCCATAGATGATGAACGGGATCATGGCGAAGAACGAAATCAACAGCGCGGTGAGGTAGACCCACCAGTGCTGTTCCTTGGGTAGCCCGGCTTTTTCCACCAGCGCCAGGGGCAAGGCGACGAAGCTGCACATGAGCATGGCGTGTAATACGAAGATACCTAAATCCAGGCGCAGCAGGTCGGGATGTTTGAGCGTCGGCAATAACGCCTTGCGCGCGACGCCCGACTCGCGGTGCTGCAACGCACCGGTGGAGCGCGGCACCATAAAGGCAACGATCACGATACCGAACAGCGCCATGCCGCCGGTGACCAGAAACAGCCCGTGCAAGCCGAACGCGCGTGTCAGCAGGGGGCCGACGACCATGGCCACGGCAAACGACAGGCCGATGGTCATGCCGATCATGGCCATGGCCTTGGTGCGGTGTTGTTCACGGGTCAGGTCTGATAGCAGCGCCATGACCGCGGCGGAAATCGCACCGGCCCCTTGCAGGATGCGTCCGGCAATCACGCCCCATATCGAATCCGATTGCGCCGCGAGCACACTGCCGAGAGCGAACACGATCAGACCCAGATAGATCACCGGACGGCGGCCGATGCGGTCAGAAATGATCCCGAACGGAATCTGAAAAATCGCTTGGGTCAGGCCATAGGCGCCAATGGCCAGGCCGATCAATGCCGGGGTCGCGCCTGGGAGGTCCATCCCATAGGTCGCCAGCACCGGCAACACCATAAACATGCCCAGCATACGGAAGGCGAACACCAGGGCAAGACCGCTTGCCGCCCGGGTCTCGCCGCTACTCATGCGTTCGCTGTGGGGATCGTGCATGGAAAAACCTCGTGTGAACCGGCGGCGATTCTACCAGTCCCATCGATTGAGAGGGTATATGCGGCGCTTTGCCGCGCAGCTTTCATCTAAGGCTGCAAGCGGCCTTTTGGCAGTGTATATTCATCCAGTCTTTAGCCGTATACTCCGGCATTATTTACGCCCGCCGTGCGAGGCCATCTTGGACAAGATCCTGATTCGTGGGGCTAGAACCCACAACCTGAAGAACATCGACCTGACCCTGCCACGGGACAAACTGATTGTCATCACCGGCTTGTCCGGGTCCGGCAAATCGTCGCTGGCGTTTGACACGCTGTATGCCGAGGGCCAGCGTCGCTATGTGGAATCGCTGTCGGCCTATGCCCGCCAGTTCCTGTCGATGATGGAAAAGCCCGACGTCGACACCATTGAAGGCCTGTCGCCGGCCATTTCCATCGAGCAAAAATCGACTTCCCATAACCCGCGCTCCACCGTGGGCACCATTACTGAAATCTACGACTACCTGCGTCTGCTGTACGCACGCGTGGGTATTCCGCGTTGCCCGGACCACGATATTCCCCTGGAAGCCCAGACCGTGAGCCAAATGGTCGACTTGGTGCTCGCCCAGCCGGAAGGCGCCAAGCTCATGCTGCTGGCACCGGTGATTCGTGAGCGCAAGGGCGAACACCTTTCCGTCTTCGAAGAACTGCGTGCGCAAGGCTTTGTGCGGGCGCGAATCAACGGCAAGCTCTACGAGCTGGACGAAGCGCCGAAGCTCGACAAGCAGAAGAAGCACTCGATTGATGTGGTAGTCGACCGCTTCAAGGTACGGGCAGACCTGCAGCAGCGCCTTGCGGAGTCCTTCGAAACCGCGTTGAAGCTGGCCGACGGCATTGCCCTGGTGGCCCCGATGGATGACGAGCCGGGCGAAGAGATCATCTTCTCCGCGCGCTTTGCTTGCCCGATCTGCGGGCACGCCATCAGTGAGCTGGAACCCAAGCTGTTCTCCTTCAACAACCCGGCCGGCGCGTGCCCGACCTGTGATGGCCTGGGGGTGAAGCAGTTCTTCGACATCAAGCGTCTGGTCAACGGTGACTTGACCCTGGCGGAGGGCGCGATACGTGGCTGGGACAGGCGTAACGTTTACTACTTCCAAATGTTGGGGTCGTTGGCGTCGCATTATAAATTCAGCCTGGAAGTGCCATTCAACCAACTGCCGGCGGACCAACAGAAGGTCATCCTCCACGGCAGTGGTTCGCAGAATGTCGACTTCAAGTACTTGAATGACCGTGGCGATATCGTCAAGCGCTCGCACCCGTTCGAAGGCATCGTGCCGAACCTTGAGCGTCGCTACCGCGAGACTGAATCGGCCAGCGTGCGCGAAGAGTTGGCAAAATTCCTCAGCACGCAGCCTTGCCCGGATTGCCGTGGCACTCGCCTGCGTCGAGAGGCGCGGCATGTGTGGGTGGGCGAGAAGACATTGCCTGCGGTGACCAACCTGCCCATCGGTGATGCCTGCGAATACTTTGGTGTGCTCAAGTTGACCGGTCGCCGTGGGGAAATCGCCGACAAGATCCTCAAGGAAATTCGCGAGCGGTTGCAGTTCCTGGTCAACGTTGGCCTGGATTACCTGTCGCTGGATCGAAGTGCCGACACCTTGTCTGGTGGTGAAGCCCAGCGAATTCGCTTGGCCAGCCAGATTGGCGCCGGGCTCGTGGGGGTGCTGTACATCCTCGATGAACCGTCGATTGGCTTGCACCAACGCGACAACGATCGCCTGCTGGGCACGCTGAAACACCTTCGGGACATCGGGAACACGGTGATCGTGGTCGAGCACGATGAAGATGCGATTCGCCTGGCGGATTACGTGGTTGATATTGGCCCAGGCGCGGGTGTGCATGGCGGGCATATTGTCGCCGAAGGTACGCCTGCAGAAGTCATGGCCCATCCGGACTCGCTGACCGGCAAGTACTTGTCTGGCCGTGTGAAAATTGCCGTGCCGGCCAAACGTACACCGCGCAACAAGAAGCAGGCGCTGCACCTCAAGGGCGCGCGCGGCAACAACTTGCGCAATGTCGACCTGGAAATTCCGCTGGGCCTGCTGACCTGCGTGACCGGTGTTTCCGGCTCGGGCAAATCAACGCTGATCAACAACACGCTGTTCCCCTTGAGTGCCACCGCCTTGAACGGCGCGACGACTCTGGAAGCGGCTGCTCACGACAGCATCAAGGGTTTGGAGCTGCTGGACAAAGTCGTCGATATCGACCAGAGCCCTATTGGCCGCACGCCGCGTTCCAACCCGGCGACCTACACCGGGTTATTTACACCCATTCGTGAGTTGTTTGCTGGCGTTCCGGAGTCCCGCTCGCGGGGTTATGGGCCGGGCCGGTTCTCGTTCAACGTCAAGGGCGGTCGCTGTGAAGCGTGCCAAGGCGATGGCTTGATCAAGGTGGAGATGCACTTCCTGCCGGACATTTACGTGCCGTGCGATGTGTGCAAGAGCAAGCGCTATAACCGCGAGACCCTGGAGATCAAATACAAGGGCAAAAGCATCCACGAAACCCTGGAGATGACCATCGAGGAAGCACGGGTGTTCTTTGACGCGGTTCCGGCGTTGGCGCGCAAGCTGCAGACACTGATGGATGTAGGCCTGTCGTATATCAAGCTGGGTCAATCGGCGACCACGTTGTCCGGTGGTGAGGCGCAACGGGTGAAGCTGTCCCGCGAGTTGTCCAAGCGCGACACCGGCAAGACCCTGTACATCCTCGATGAGCCGACCACCGGCCTGCATTTTGCGGATATACAGCAACTGTTGGACGTGTTGCACCGCCTGCGCGACCACGGCAACACCGTGGTAGTGATCGAGCACAACCTGGATGTGATCAAGACCGCCGACTGGTTGGTCGACTTGGGGCCTGAAGGTGGCTCGAAGGGTGGTCAGATCATCGCGGTAGGCACACCGGAGCAAGTTTCCGAAATGCCTCAGTCACACACGGGCTTCTACTTGAAGCCGTTACTGGAGCGCGACCGGGCCTGAGTTTTTCGGGCCCAATGAAAAGCCCCTGTCACGTTGCGGTGAGAGGGGCTTTTTTGTAGCCGGGAATCAGAACTGCGATTGCAGGTAATTCTCCAAGCCGACCAGCTTGATCAGGCCCAACTGCTTTTCAAGCCAATAGGTATGATCTTCTTCGGTGTCATTCAACTGAACCCGCAGGATTTCCCGGGTGACATAGTCATTATGCTGCTCACAGAGCTCGATGCCTTTGCAGAGCGCGGCACGGACCTTGTACTCGAGGCGCAGGTCGGCAGCGAGCATGTCAGGTACCGTGGTGCCCACGTCCAGATCATCGGGACGCATACGTGGCGTGCCTTCGAGCATGAGGATACGGCGCATCAGTGCGTCGGCGTGCTGTGCCTCTTCTTCCATCTCATGGTTGATACGCTCGTAGAGCTCGGTAAAGCCCCAGTCTTCGTACATGCGCGAATGGATGAAATATTGGTCACGAGCAGCCAGTTCGCCCGTCAGCAACGTGTTGAGGTAATCGATTACGTCGGGGTGACCTTGCATCGCCCTACATCTCCCTGCTTGAAAGTCTGTAGTTTGAACCATGATGACCCGGAGGTCACGGGATCAACGGCAGAAAAGTGAAGATTTCCCGAGAAAAGTGGCTGAAATAACGCAAAAACCGCCCAATTGAGGGCGGTTCTGCTTATCGTTTAGAGTTAGTTAAGCGATACACCCAGTGCCTTTGCGATTGCTTCTCCATAAGCAGGATCTGCTTTGTAGAAATGTTGCAACTGGCGCTGAACCACATCACTGGAAACGCCACCCATCGCACCGGCGATGTTGTTGGTGAGCAACGCTTTCTGCTCATCGTTCATCAGGCGGAACAGTGCACCTGCGTGGCTGTAGTAATCGGTGTCTTCCCGGTGATCATAACGGTCAGCAGCACCGCTCAATGCCAACGCAGGCTCTGCGTATTGGGGTGCCTGCTTCGGTGCGTCTGCGTAGCTGTTCGGCTCATAATTGGGCGCCGCACCACCGTTGCTGCCAAATGCCATCGAACCATCACGCTGATAGCTGTTCACCTGGTTACGCGGGGCATTCACCGGCAGTTGCTGGTGATTGGTGCCGACGCGGTAACGGTGAGCATCTGCGTATGCGAACACACGACCTTGCAGCATACGGTCTGGCGACAGACCTACACCTGGCACCATGTTGCTCGGGCCGAACGCAGCCTGCTCCACTTCAGCGAAGTAGTTCTGCGGATTGCGGTTGAGTTCGAGCTCGCCAACTTCGATTAACGGGAACTCCTTCTGCGACCAGGTCTTGGTCACGTCAAAGGGGTTCTCGTAGTGGGCATTAGCCTGGGCCTCCGTCATGATCTGGATGCAGACCCGCCATTTCGGGAAATCACCGCGCTCAATCGCGCCGAACAGATCGCGTTGGGCGTAATCCGGGTCGGTACCGGCCAGGCGCGCGGCCTCAGCCGGCGCCAAGTTCTTGATGCCCTGCTTAGTCTTGTAGTGCCACTTCACCCAGTGGCGCTCGCCATTGGCGTTAATCAGGCTGTAGGTGTGACTGCCGAAGCCGTGCATGTGGCGATAGCCGTCAGGGATGCCACGGTCCGAAAACAGAATGGTGACCTGGTGCAGTGCTTCCGGAGAGTGCGACCAGAAGTCCCACATCATCTGAGCGCTTTTGAGATTGCTTTGCGGCAGGCGCTTCTGGGTGTGGATGAAGTCCGGAAACTTTAAAGGATCGCGAATGAAGAACACTGGGGTGTTGTTACCGACGATGTCCCAGTTGCCTTCTTCGGTGTAGAACTTCAAGGCGAAGCCGCGTGGATCGCGCTCGGTATCAGCCGAACCGCGCTCACCACCAACGGTGGAAAAGCGCAAGAAGGTCGGGGTTTGCTTGCCAACAGACTCAAACAACTTGGCACTGGTGTATTGGGTAATGTCTTGAGTAACCGTAAAGGTACCGAAGGCACCCGAACCTTTCGCGTGCACGCGACGCTCCGGAATGTTTTCACGGTTGAAGTGCGCGAGCTTCTCGATCAGGTGGAAATCGTCGAGCAGCAATGGGCCACGTGGACCGGCGGAACGGGAATTCTGATTGTCCGCAACGGGCGCGCCGCTGGCGGTAGTAAGGATTTTATTCTGGCTCATGCAATCTTCCTCAGGTCGGACTTGGAACTGCCGGCTAGTCGGCTTGGAAGGAGTATTGATCATCGCTATGAAGCCATCAAATTCATTAAATTGTCGGCATCGATAGAAAATAACTAACAACATCCCCAGCACGCATAGTGCCGAGCACAGCCCGTGAACGCTTGTACAAATCGCGCTTTTATTAAGCACACAAAAAACCGGGCACTAGGCCCGGTTCTTCGTTACAACTTGTCGTCTTACTCAGCGCTTACAGCTTCGCCGGCAGTAGCACGATCAACCAACTCGACGTACGCCATTGGCGCGTTGTCGCCAGTGCGGAAACCGCACTTGAGGATGCGCAGGTAGCCACCCTCACGGGTAGCGTAACGCTTGCCCAGGTCGTTGAAGAGCTTACCAACGATAGCTTTCGAACGAGTACGGTCGAAAACCAAACGGCGGTTAGCCAGGCTGTCTGTCTTAGCCAAAGTGATCAGCGGCTCAGCAACGCGACGCAGTTCTTTAGCTTTTGGCAGTGTAGTTTTGATCAGCTCGTGCTCGAACAGCGACACCGCCATGTTTTGAAACATGGCCTTGCGGTGCGAGCTGGTACGGCTCAGGTGACGACCACTTTTACGATGACGCATGGTTCATTCCTTACCAAACTCACGTTCGGTGATTACGACGATCAGGCAGTCGCCTTGTCGTCCTTCTTAAGACTTGCAGGCGGCCAGTTGTCGAGGCGCATGCCGAGGGACAGACCGCGGGAGGCCAGAACGTCCTTGATTTCAGTCAAGGATTTCTTGCCGAGGTTCGGAGTCTTCAACAGTTCTACTTCGGTGCGCTGAATCAGGTCACCGATGTAGTAAATGTTTTCCGCCTTAAGGCAGTTAGCCGAACGTACAGTCAGTTCCAGATCGTCAACCGGGCGAAGCAGGATCGGATCGATCTCGTCTTCCTGCTCGATTACCACTGGTTCGCTGTCACCTTTGAGGTCGACGAACGCAGCCAACTGCTGTTGCAGAATGGTTGCAGCGCGGCGTATAGCCTCTTCAGGATCGAGAGTACCGTTGGTTTCCAGATCAATAACCAGCTTGTCCAGGTTAGTACGCTGCTCGACACGGGCGTTTTCCACCACGTATGCGATACGGCGAACCGGGCTGAACGAAGAGTCAAGCTGCAAGCGACCAATGCTGCGGCTTTCATCTTCATCGCTCTGACGCGAGTCGGCCGGTTCATAACCACGACCACGAGCTACAGTGAGCTTCATGTTCAGGGCGCCGTTAGACGCCAGGTTAGCGATTACGTGATCGGGATTAACGATCTCGACATCATGATCCAGCTGAATATCGGCAGCGGTAACCACCCCCGAACCCTTCTTCGACAAGGTCAGCGTAACTTCGTCACGGCCGTGCAGCTTGATAGCCAGACCTTTAAGGTTCAACAGGATTTCAATTACGTCTTCCTGTACACCTTCGATGGCGCTGTACTCGTGGAGCACACCGTCAATCTCGGCCTCGACTACTGCACAGCCGGGCATTGAGGACAACAGGATGCGGCGCAGCGCGTTGCCCAGGGTGTGGCCAAAACCACGCTCGAGAGGCTCGAGCGTGATCTTGGCGCGGGTTGGACTGACAACCTGCACATCAATGTGGCGGGGTGTCAGGAACTCATTTACCGAAATCTGCATGGATGCACCTATTTTCTAGCCCTTACTTGGAGTAGAGCTCGACAATCAGGCTTTCGTTGATGTCGGCGGACAGATCACTGCGAGCAGGAACGTTCTTGAAAACGCCCGACTTCTTCTCAGTGTCTACTTCTACCCATTCTACGCGGCCACGTTGGGCACACAGATCGAGAGCTTGGACAATGCGAAGTTGGTTTTTTGCTTTCTCGCGAATCGCGACCACGTCACCAGCACGAACCTGGTAGGACGGGACGTTAACGGTTTGGCCGTTTACGCTGACGGATTTGTGCGATACCAGCTGACGGGATTCGGCGCGAGTCGAACCAAAGCCCATACGGTATACAACGTTGTCCAGACGGCATTCGAGCAGTTGCAGCAGGTTTTCACCGGTTGCACCTTTCTTGCCAGCAGCTTCTTTGTAGTAGCCGCTGAATTGACGCTCGAGAACGCCGTAGATACGACGGACCTTCTGCTTTTCACGCAGTTGGGTGCCGTAATCGGACTGGCGACCGCGGCGTTGACCGTGGATACCAGGTGCTGCTTCAATGTTGCACTTCGATTCGATCGCGCGCACGCCGCTCTTCAAGAAGAGATCAGTGCCTTCACGACGAGCGAGTTTGCATTTTGGACCAATGTAACGAGCCATTCTTTACAATCTCCTGGATTACACGCGGCGCTTCTTCGGCGGACGGCACCCGTTGTGCGGGATTGGCGTCACGTCGGTGATGCTGGCGATCTTATAGCCACAGCCGTTCAAAGCACGGACAGCAGACTCACGACCTGGACCTGGACCTTTGACGTTAACGTCAAGGTTTTTCAGGCCGTATTCCAGCGCAGCTTGACCAGCACGTTCAGCAGCTACTTGAGCAGCGAACGGGGTGGACTTGCGGGAACCGCGGAAACCCGAACCACCGGAGGTAGCCCAAGAAAGCGCGTTACCTTGACGGTCGGTGATGGTCACGATTGTGTTGTTAAAAGAAGCATGGATGTGGGCGATGCCATCAACCACTGTCTTTTTAACTTTTTTACGAGGACGAGCAGCAGGTTTAGCCATGATAATTTTCCTGTCGATTCGCGTGGGCGATTACTTGCGGATCGGCTTACGCGGACCTTTACGGGTACGCGCGTTAGTCTTGGTACGCTGACCGCGTACTGGAAGACCACGACGATGACGCAGACCACGGTAGCAACCGAGGTCCATCAAACGCTTGATTTTCATGTTGATTTCGCGACGCAGGTCACCTTCAGTGGTGAACTTCGCCACTTCGCCACGCAACAGCTCAATCTGCTCGTCGCTCAGATCTTTGATCTTTGCGGCTGGGTTTACCCCAGTGTCTGCGCAAATTTTCTGCGCAGTAGTGCGACCAACACCATAGATGTAGGTCAGCGAGATAACAGTGTGCTTGTTATCTGGAATGTTAACGCCTGCAATACGGGCCATTCAGTGGGACTCCAATTGACAGCTACCTACGCCCCGGAAGCCAAGAAATAGGGCGCGAGATAATATCGCTGTAATAACAAATAATCAACCCGGCAGCGCACTAGCTGCCGGGCTTCAAGCGGATCACACTCAGCCTTGGCGCTGTTTGTGACGCGGTTCCGCGCTGCAAATTACTCGAACAACACCTTCGCGGCGAATAATCTTGCAGTTACGGCACAGCTTTTTCACCGATGCACGAACTTTCATCACCAACTCCTCGAACCTTATGGGGTACTCAGCGCAACATGCCGCTGCCGTAGCCCTTCAGGTTGGCTTTCTTCATCAGGGATTCGTACTGGTGCGAAACGAGGTGCGATTGTACTTGGGACATGAAGTCCATCACAACCACGACCACGATCAGCAACGAGGTCCCGCCAAGGTAGAACGGAACGTTTGCTGCAACCACCAGGAACTGGGGAAGCAAGCACACGGCCGTCATATATAGAGCACCGAACAGGGTCAAACGGGTCAGAACGCCATCAATGTAGCGTGCAGACTGCTCACCTGGACGGATGCCCGGAATAAAGGCACCGGACTTCTTCAGGTTTTCCGCTACGTCTTTCGGATTGAACATCAACGCCGTATAGAAGAAGCAGAAGAAAATAATCCCTGCACTAAACAGCAGAATATTCAACGGCTGACCAGGAGCGATCGACTGAGAGAGGTCCTGCAGCCAGCCCATATTTTCAGACTGACCAAACCAGGTACCCAACGAAGCCGGAAACAGCAAAATGCTGCTCGCGAAAATCGCCGGAATAACACCGGCCATATTCACTTTCAGCGGCAAGTGGCTGGTCTGCGCAGCAAAAACCTTACGGCCCTGCTGACGCTTGGCGTAATGAACAGCAATACGACGCTGACCACGCTCAATGAACACCACAAAACCGATAATCGCTACTGCCAGCAAACCGATGGCAACCAAAGCGAAAATATTGATATCACCCTGACGTGCAGACTCGAAAGACTGCCCAATTGCTCTCGGAAGACCGGCGACGATACCTGCGAAAATCAACATCGAGATACCGTTACCAACACCACGCTCAGTAATCTGCTCACCCAGCCACATCATGAACATCGCACCAGCCACAAACGTGGATACCGCGACGAAATGGAAGCCAAAGTCACCAGTGAACGCAACACCCTGCCCGGCCAGACCAACGGACATGCCGATAGCTTGAACCAAGGCGAGGATGACAGTGCCGTAGCGGGTGTACTGGCTAATCTTGCGACGGCCAGCTTCACCTTCCTTCTTCAACTGCTCCAGCTGCGGGCTGACGGCGGTCATCAGTTGCATGATGATCGATGCCGAAATATACGGCATGATCCCCAGTGCAAAGATGCTCATCCGCTCCAGCGCGCCGCCGGAAAACATGTTGAACAAGCTAAGAATGGTCCCCTCATTCTGTCGAAACAGGTCTGCGAGTCGGTCCGGGTTGATACCTGGAACCGGGATGTGTGCGCCTATTCGGTAGACGATAATCGCCAGGAACAGAAAACGCAGACGAGCCCAGAGTTCAGACATACCGCCTTTGCCGAGCGCTGAGAGAGCACCTTGCTTAGCCATTTATTCCTCGAACTTGCCGCCAGCTGCTTCGATAGCCGAACGCGCACCTTTGGTGGCGCCGATTCCCTTGCCGATAGTGACAGCGCGAGTCACTTCACCGGACAGCATGATTTTCACACGCTGTACGTTGACGTTGATCACGTTGGCATCTTTCAGGGTCTGCACAGTAACGATATCGCCTTCCACTTTGGCCAGCTCGGACAAGCGCACTTCTGCGCGGTCCATGGCTTTCAGGGATACGAAACCGAACTTAGGCAGGCGACGATGCAGCGGCTGTTGACCGCCTTCAAAGCCCGGAGCGATGGTGCCACCGGAGCGGGAGGTTTGACCTTTGTGGCCACGGCCACCAGTCTTACCCAAACCGCTACCGATACCACGGCCCGGACGATGCTTTTCGCGACGGGAACCCGGCGCTGGACTCAGATCATTGAGTTTCATCGATTAACCCTCTACACGCAGCATGTAGTAAGCCTTGTTGATCATCCCGCGATTCTCGGGAGTATCCTGGACTTCTACAGTGTGACCGATGCGACGCAGACCCAGACCTTTAACGCACAGTTTGTGGTTAGGGATGCGGCCGGTCATGCTTTTGATCAGCGTTACTTTTACGGTAGCCATGATCAGAAGATCTCCTTCACAGTCAGACCACGCTTCGCAGCGATGGACTCAGGAGATTGCATAGCTTTCAAACCTTTGAAAGTGGCGTGAACCACGTTTACCGGGTTAGTCGAGCCGTAGCACTTGGCCAGAACGTTCTGAACCCCAGCAACTTCGAGGACAGCACGCATAGCGCCGCCAGCGATGATACCGGTACCTTCAGAGGCAGGCTGCATGTACACCTTCGAAGCGCCATGGGCGGACTTCATTGCGTACTGCAGCGTGGTGCCGTTCAGATCAACTTGGATCATGTTGCGACGAGCAGCTTCCATTGCCTTCTGGATCGCGGCAGGCACTTCACGTGACTTGCCACGGCCGAAGCCAACACGCCCTTTACCATCACCAACCACGGTCAACGCGGTGAAAGTGAAGATACGGCCGCCTTTAACGGTTTTGGCTACGCGGTTAACTTGAACCAGCTTCTCAATGTAGCCTTCGTCGCGCTTTTGGTCGTTATTTGACATAACTTAGAACTCCAGCCCAGCTTCACGAGCAGCATCAGCCAGCGCTTTCACGCGACCGTGGTACTTGAAGCCAGAGCGGTCGAAAGCCACTTGCGAGACGCCAGCGGCCTTAGCACGCGTAGCGACCAGCTGGCCAACCTTAGTGGCCGCGTCGATGTTGCCGGTGGCACCATCACGCAGTTCTTTATCCAAAGTCGAGGCGCTTGCCAGGACTTGGTTGCCGTCGGCCGAGATGACCTGGGCGTAGATGTGCTGCGACGAGCGGTACACGCAGAGACGCACGACTTCGAGTTCGTGCATTTTCAGGCGTGCTTTGCGAGCGCGACGCAGTCGAGTAACTTTTTTGTCGGTCATTTGCTATGCCCTACTTCTTCTTGGCTTCTTTACGACGGACGACTTCGTCCGCGTAGCGCACACCTTTGCCTTTGTACGGCTCTGGTGGACGGAAGTCGCGGATCTCAGCGGCCACCTGACCTACCAGCTGCTTATCGATGCCCTTGATCAGGATATCGGTTTGGCTAGGGGTCTCAGCGGTGATGCCTTCCGGCAGTTCGTAATCCACTGGGTGCGAGAAGCCAAGGGCCAGGTTCAAAACCGTGCCTTTTGCTTGCGCTTTGTAACCAACACCGACCAGCTGGAGCTTACGCTCGAAGCCTTGGCTTACGCCTTGGACCATGTTGTTTACCAACGCACGCGTGGTACCGGCCATTGCGCGAGTTTGTTGATCGCCATTGCGAGCAGCGAAACGCAGCTCACCAGCTTCTTCAACGATCTCAACGGACGAATGGATGTTCAGTTCAAGAGTGCCCTTGGCACCCTTCACCGAAAGCTGTTGGCCTGCGAATTTTACTTCGACACCGGCTGGCAGCTTAACGGGGTTCTTAGCGACGCGAGACATGCTTATCCCCCCTTAGAACACAGTGCAAAGAACTTCGCCGCCGACACCGGCAGCGCGCGCAGCACGATCCGTCATCACACCTTTGTTGGTGGAGACGATAGACACGCCCAGACCGCCACGAACTTTCGGCAGATCTTCAGCGGACTTGTACTGACGCAGGCCTGGACGGCTAACGCGCTTCACTTCCTCGATGACCGAACGGCCTTCGAAGTACTTCAGCTCGATGGACAGCAGTGGTTTGATTTCGCTGCTGATCTGATAACCCGCAATGTAACCTTCGTCTTTCAGGACTTTGGCAACAGCTACCTTCAACTTGGAAGATGGCATGCTTACGACGGACTTTTCAGCCATCTGGGCATTACGGATACGAGTTAGCATGTCCGCTAACGGGTCCTGCATACTCATGGGCTAGACGCTCCTAATACAAAAAAATTAGCCTTGCGGCTACATATGTCGCCGAGAATCTCCGGGCATAAATAACACGGGCTCAGGCGAGCCGCGTATTTTAAACACACTCCAGAAATGAAACAAGCCCCAAAAGGGGCTTGTTCCAGATTCAAGGTCACCGGCGGTCAATATCTTGCGATACCGACCACCTGGACGCTGAAAGTACTTACCAGCTGGCTTTAACCAGACCTGGTACGTCACCACGCATTGCCGCTTCACGCAGTTTGTTACGGCCAAGGCCGAACTTGCGGTAAACGCCGTGTGGACGACCGGTCAGGCGGCAGCGGTTACGCATGCGCGAAGCGCTTGCGTCACGTGGCTGCTTCTGCAGAGCAACTGTAGCTTCCCAACGTGCTTCTGGACTTGCGTTCAGATCAACGATGATTGCTTTCAGTGCTGCACGCTTCTTGGCGTACTTGGCAACCGTGAGCTGACGCTTCAGCTCGCGGTTTTTCATGCTCATCTTGGCCATGGTCCTACTCCAATCAGTTGCGGAACGGGAATTTGAAAGCACGCAACAGGGCGCGACCTTCATCATCGTTCTTGGCAGTGGTGGTCAGGGTGATGTCCAGACCGCGGAGAGCATCGATCTTGTCGTAGTCGATTTCCGGGAAGATGATCTGCTCTTTCACGCCCATGCTGTAGTTACCACGACCATCGAAGGACTTGGCATTCAGGCCGCGGAAGTCGCGAACCCGAGGCAGGGAGATCGACAGCAGACGATCCAGGAATTCATACATACGCTCACGGCGCAGAGTCACTTTGACGCCGATCGGCCAACCTTCACGGACTTTAAAGCCAGCGATGGATTTCCGAGCGTAAGTCACAACGACTTTTTGACCGGTGATCTTTTCCAGGTCAGCAACGGCGTGTTCGATGACTTTTTTGTCGCCGACCGCTTCGCCCAGACCCATGTTCAGGGTGATTTTGGTAACGCGTGGAACTTCCATCACGTTCGAAAGCTTAAGTTCTTCCTTAAGTTTCGGTGCGATTTCTTTCCAGTAAATCTCTTTTAGTCGTGCCATGGTCTTCTACCTAGCAGTGTTCAAGCATCAACCGCTTTTTGGGTCGACTTGAAGACACGAATTTTCTTGCCATCTTCTACTTTGAAACCAACGCGGTCAGCCTTGTTGGTTTCACCGTTGAAAATGGCGACGTTAGAAGCGTCCAGCGGAGCTTCTTTCTCGACGATACCGCCTTGTACGCCCGACATCGGGTTAGGCTTGGTATGACGCTTAACCAGGTTCAGACCACCGATAACCAGACGGTTATTAGCGAGAACCTTAAGCACCTTACCGCGCTTACCTTTGTCTTTGCCGGCGATCACGATGATCTCGTCGTCACGACGAATCTTTTGCATGTCGGATCTCCTTACAGCACTTCTGGGGCGAGCGAGACGATCTTCATGAACTTCTCAGTACGAAGTTCACGGGTCACTGGCCCAAAGATACGGGTGCCGATCGGCTCTTGCTTGTTGTTCAGAAGAACAGCAGCGTTGCCATCAAAGCGGATAATGGAGCCATCAGCACGACGTACGCCGTGACGAGTGCGGACTACAACAGCAGTCATCACTTGGCCTTTCTTCACCTTACCGCGAGGAATTGCTTCCTTCACGGTAACTTTGATGATGTCACCGATACCAGCGTAACGACGATGGGAGCCACCCAGCACCTTGATGCACATAACACGGCGGGCGCCGCTGTTATCGGCCACATCGAGCATGGATTGAGTCTGAATCATATAATTTCTCCGACCCCTAGTCCTTAGACTTCCACAGCGCGTTCGAGAACATCAACCAATGCCCAAGACTTAGTCTTGGCCAGCGGACGAGTTTCACGAATAGTGACTTTGTCGCCGATGTGGCACTGGTTGGTTTCGTCGTGCGCGTGCAGCTTAGTCGAACGCTTAACATATTTACCGTAGATCGGGTGCTTAACGCGACGCTCGATCAGTACGGTGATGGTTTTGTCCATCTTGTCGCTGACAACACGGCCAGTCAGCGTACGGACAGTCTTTTCGGCTTCAGCCATGATCACTTACCTGCCTGCTGGTTGAGCACAGTCTTCACGCGAGCGATGTCACGCTTAACTTGCGAGAGCAGATGAGACTGCCCCAACTGGCCAGTTGCTTTCTGCATACGCAGATTGAACTGGTCGCGCAGCAAGCCGAGCAATTGCTCGTTCAGCTGCTGTGCGGATTTTTCACGAAGTTCATTCGCTTTCATCACATCACCGTCCGTTTAACAAAGGCGGTGGCGAGCGGCAGCTTTGCAGCAGCCAGGGCAAAAGCCTCACGCGCCAGCTCTTCAGTAACACCCTCGATTTCATACAGGACTTTGCCTGGCTGAATCTGGGCAACCCAGTACTCCACGTTACCCTTACCTTTACCCATACGAACTTCGAGGGGCTTTTTGGAGATAGGCTTGTCCGGGAATACACGGATCCAGATCTTGCCGCCACGTTTAACGTGACGGGTCAGAGCACGACGCGCTGACTCGATCTGACGAGCGGTGAGACGACCACGAGCTACAGACTTCAGCGCGAACTCGCCGAAGCTGACTTTGCTACCGCGCTGAGCCAGACCACGGTTGTGGCCTGTCATCTGCTTGCGGAACTTCGTACGCTTAGGTTGCAACATTTGGCGTACCCCTTACTTAGCAGCTTTTTTACGAGGCGCTGGTGCTTGTGGTTTCAGTTCTTCTTGGCGACCACCAATTACTTCGCCTTTGAAGATCCAAACCTTTACACCGATCACACCGTAAGTGGTGTGAGCTTCGTAGTTGGCATAGTCGATGTCGGCACGCAGGGTGTGCAGTGGCACACGACCTTCGCGATACCATTCAGTACGTGCGATTTCAGCACCGCCGAGACGACCGCTCACTTGGATTTTGATGCCTTTGGCACCAATGCGCATGGCGTTCTGTACAGCGCGCTTCATAGCGCGACGGAACATTACGCGACGCTCCAGCTGCTGAGCTACGCTCTGCGCAACCAGCATACCGTCGAGCTCCGGTTTGCGGATCTCTTCGATATTGATGTGCACAGGCACACCCATTTGCTTGGTCAGGTCCTGACGCAGTTTCTCAACATCTTCACCTTTCTTCCCGATAACGATACCTGGACGAGCGGTGTGGATGGTGATACGTGCAGTTTGTGCCGGACGATGGATATCGATACGGCTTACGGACGCGCTTTTTAGTTTGTCTTGGAGATACTCACGCACCTTCAGATCAGCGAACAAATAGTCCGCATAAGTCCGACCGTCTGCGTACCAGACGGAGGTGTGCTCCTTGACGATTCCCAGGCGAATGCCAATGGGATGTACTTTCTGACCCATCTCTTCGACTCCGTTACTTGTCAGCAACCTTGACAGTGATATGGCAAGACCGCTTGACGATGCGATCAGCACGGCCTTTGGCACGTGGCATGATGCGCTTCAGCGAACGCCCTTCGTTGACGAAAACGGTGCTGACCTTCAGGTCATCAACGTCTGCGCCTTCGTTATGCTCGGCGTTGGCTACGGCCGACTCCAGCACTTTCTTCATGATCTCGGCGGCTTTCTTACTGCTGAAAGCCAACAGGTTGAGCGCTTCGCCCACCTTCTTCCCGCGGATCTGGTCGGCGACCAAGCGGGCTTTCTGGGCGGAGATTCGAGCGCCCGACAACTTAGCGGCTACTTCCATTTCCTAACCCCTTAACGCTTGGCTTTCTTGTCTGCCACGTGCCCACGATATGTGCGGGTACCGGCAAACTCGCCTAGTTTGTGGCCGACCATGTCTTCGTTCACGAGAACTGGGACGTGCAAGCGACCGTTGTGTACAGCGATGGTCAAACCGACCATTTGTGGCAGGATCATCGAACGACGCGACCAGGTCTTAACTGGTTTGCGATCGTTCTTTTCCGCCGCCACTTCGATCTTCTTCAGTAGGTGAAGATCAATAAAAGGACCTTTTTTCAGAGAACGTGGCACTGTCGTATCCCTCTATTTACTTGCGACGACGGACGATCATTTTGTCGGTACGCTTATTACCACGAGTCTTCGCGCCCTTAGTCGGGAAGCCCCATGGCGATACCGGATGACGACCACCAGAGGTACGACCTTCACCACCACCGTGTGGGTGGTCAACCGGGTTCATGGCAACACCACGAACGGTTGGGCGAACGCCACGCCAGCGTTTGGCACCAGCTTTACCCAGCGAACGAAGGCTGTGCTCGGAGTTCGAGACTTCACCCAAGGTCGCGCGGCATTCAGCCAGCACTTTACGCATCTCACCAGAACGCAGACGCAGGGTCACGTAGACACCTTCACGAGCGATCAACTGAGCCGAAGCACCAGCGGAACGAGCGATCTGTGCGCCTTTACCTGGCTTCAATTCGATGCCGTGTACGGTGCTACCAACTGGAATGTTGCGCAGTTGCAGAGCGTTGCCCGGCTTGATCGGTGCCAAGGCACCTGCGATCAGCTGGTCGCCAGCGCTCACGCCTTTAGGGGCGATGATGTAGCGACGCTCGCCATCTGCGTACAGCAGCAGAGCGATGTGAGCAGTACGGTTTGGATCGTATTCAATACGCTCGACAGTGGCAGAGATGCCATCTTTGTCGTTGCGACGGAAATCGACCAGACGATAATGCTGCTTATGGCCACCACCGATGTGACGAGTGGTAATACGACCATTGTTGTTACGACCACCAGTCTTCGATTTTTTCTCGAGCAGCGGTGCGTGAGGAGCGCCTTTATGCAGCTCCTGGTTGACCACCTTGACCACAAAACGGCGGCCAGGGGAAGTCGGTTTGCATTTAACGATTGCCATGATGCACCCCTTCCTTACTCAGCACTGCTGCTGAAATCGAGATCTTGGCCTGGCTGAAGGGAGATAACTGCCTTCTTCCAGTCATTACGCTTGCCCAGACCGCGAGCAGTGCGCTTGCTCTTACCCAGAACATTCAGGGTAGTAACACGCTCTACTTTCACGCTGAACAGGCTTTCGACGGCCTTCTTGATTTCCAGCTTGGTTGCGTCAGTTGCAACCTTGAAAACGAACTGGCCTTTCTTGTCAGCCAGAACCGTAGCCTTTTCGGAAACGTGCGGGCCAAGCAGAACTTTAAATACGCGTTCCTGGTTCATCCCAGCAGCTCCTCGAATTTCTTCACGGCCGACACGGTGATCAACACCTTGTCGTATGCGATCAGACTAACTGGATCGGAACCTTGCACGTCACGTACATCAACGTGTGGCAGGTTGCGAGCAGCCAGGTACAGGTTCTGATCAACAGCTTCAGACACGATCAAAACGTCGGTCAGACTCATGTCGTTCAGTTTGCCCAGCAGGTCTTTAGTTTTTGGACTTTCAACAGCGAAGTCCTGAACCACAACCAGACGATCGGTACGCACGAGTTCAGCAAGGATGGAGCGCAGTGCTGCGCGATACATCTTCTTGTTGAGCTTCTGCGAGTGATCCTGTGGACGAGCTGCGAAAGTGGTACCACCGCCACGCCAGATTGGGCTACGGATAGTACCGGCACGAGCACGGCCAGTACCTTTCTGACGCCAAGGGCGCTTACCGCCACCACGAACGTCGGAACGGGTCTTTTGCTGCTTGCTACCTTGACGGCCGCCGGCCATGTAGGCCACGACTGCTTGGTGAACCAGCGTCTCGTTGAATTCGCCGCCAAATGTCAGTTCGGAAACTTCGATCGCTTGAGCGTCATTTACATTTAATTGCATGTCAGCTTCCCCTTAACCGCGAGCCTTGGCCGCTGGACGTACAACCAGGTTGCCGCCAGTAGCGCCAGGAACAGCACCCTTGACCAACAACAGATTGCGTTCAGCGTCGACGCGCACTACTTCGAGGGACTGCACGGTCACGCGCTCAGCGCCCATATGACCGGACATTTTTTTGCCCTTGAATACACGACCAGGAGTCTGGCACTGGCCAATAGAGCCCGGGACGCGGTGGGAGACGGAGTTACCGTGAGTGTTGTCTTGGCCACGGAAATTCCAACGCTTGATCGTACCCTGGAAGCCTTTACCTTTGGACTGACCGGTTACATCAACCAGTTGACCAGCGGCGAAGATTTCAGCGTTGATCAGATCGCCAGCCTGGTAGTCGCCATCTTCGAGACGGAACTCCATAACAGTGCGACCAGCTGCAACGTTTGCTTTAGCGAAGTGACCTGCTTGAGCAGCAGTCACACGCGAAGCACGACGCTCGCCGACAGTGACTTGCACTGCACGATAGCCATCGGTCTCTTCAGTTTTGAACTGGGTGACGCGATTCGGCTCGATCTCAATGACCGTAACCGGAATGGAGACACCTTCTTCGGTGAAAATACGGGTCATACCGCATTTACGACCGACTACACCAATAGTCATGTTGTAAACCTCATGAGTGTACGGGGCTTTCACCCGCTATGGCCGCCCATTTCAGAGCGTTACACGACTAAGACCCAAGTCTTAGCCGAGGCTGATCTGTACTTCCACACCGGCCGCCAGATCGAGCTTCATAAGTGCGTCAACGGTTTTATCCGTTGGCTGGACGATGTCCAGTACGCGCTTATGAGTACGGATCTCGTACTGGTCACGCGCGTCTTTGTTGACGTGCGGGGAGACCAGAACGGTGAACCGCTCTTTACGGGTAGGCAGTGGAATTGGACCACGCACTTGAGCACCAGTACGTTTCGCGGTTTCCACGATTTCCTGGGTGGATTGGTCGATCAGGCGATGGTCAAAAGCCTTCAACCTGATACGGATTTGCTGATTTTGCATTGGATTTCAGACTCCGGCTGCTATTCCCAGCGAGCGCAATACGCCCGTTAAAAGGAGGCGCAATTCTATAGACGCCCCAGATAGGTGTCAACCCAATAAAAAAGGCCCCCGCTAAGCGGGGGCCCTCTCAAAACATCGAAACTACCTCAGAAGAGATAATTACTCGATGATTTTAGCTACAACGCCAGCACCAACGGTACGGCCGCCTTCGCGAATAGCGAAACGCAGGCCGTCTTCCATTGCGATGGTTTTGATCAGGGTAACAACCATTTTGATGTTGTCGCCCGGCATTACCATCTCAACGCCTTCCGGCAGCTCGCAGTTACCAGTCACGTCAGTAGTACGGAAGTAGAACTGTGGACGGTAGCCTTTGAAGAACGGAGTGTGACGACCGCCCTCTTCTTTGCTCAGCACGTACACTTCTGCTTCGAACTTGGTGTGCGGCTTAACCGAACCTGGCTTAACCAGAACCTGGCCACGCTCAACGTCGTCACGCTTGGTACCACGCAGCAGAACGCCGCAGTTCTCGCCCGCACGACCTTCGTCGAGCAGTTTACGGAACATTTCAACACCGGTGCAGGTGGTGACAGTAGTGTCACGCAGACCAACGATTTCCAGTGGATCTTGAACCTTAACGATACCGCGCTCGATACGACCAGTCACAACAGTACCGCGACCGGAGATCGAGAATACGTCTTCGATTGGCATCAGGAACGGCTTGTCGATAACACGAACTGGATCTGGGATGTAGCTGTCCAGAGTCTCAACCAGTTTACGAACGGACGTGGTGCCCATTTCGTTGTCGTCTTTGCCTTCAAGAGCCATACGAGCAGAACCGATGATGATCGGAGTGTCGTCGCCTGGGAAGTCGTAAGTGCTCAGCAGATCGCGCACTTCCATCTCAACCAGTTCCAGCAGCTCAGCGTCGTCTACCAGGTCAGCCTTGTTCAGGTAAACCACGATGTACGGAACGCCTACCTGACGGGACAGCAGGATGTGCTCACGGGTTTGTGGCATCGGACCATCAGCGGCCGAGCAAACCAGGATAGCGCCGTCCATTTGAGCAGCACCGGTGATCATGTTCTTCACATAGTCAGCGTGACCTGGGCAGTCAACGTGAGCGTAGTGACGGATCAGCGAGTTGTATTCAACGTGCGCGGTGTTGATGGTGATACCACGAGCTTTCTCTTCTGGTGCGCTGTCGATTTTATCGAAATCAACGATTGCAGAACCGAAAACTTCGGAGCAAACGCGAGTCAGAGCAGCAGTCAGAGTGGTTTTACCGTGGTCAACGTGACCGATGGTGCCAACGTTGACGTGCGGTAGGGAACGATCAAATTTTTCTTTAGCCACGACAATTAACTCCTTGCCTAAAGGACTGAATCAGCCTTGTTTTTTGGATACAGTTTCAGCGATGTGCGCCGGAGCTGTGTTGTATTTTTTGAATTCCATAGAGTAGCTTGCGCGACCCTGAGACATGGAGCGAACGTCGGTCGCATAACCGAACATCTCACCCAACGGAACCTCGGCGCGAATCACTTTGCCGGAAACCGTGTCTTCCATACCCAAGATCATGCCGCGACGACGGTTAAGGTCGCCCATGACATCACCCATATAGTCTTCAGGTGTAACAACTTCTACCGCCATGATTGGCTCAAGCAACTCACCACCGCCCTTCTGGGCCAGTTGCTTGGTTGCCATGGAAGCAGCCACCTTAAACGCCATCTCGTTGGAGTCGACGTCGTGGTAAGAACCGTCAAAAACGGTTGCTTTCAGGCCGATCAGCGGATAGCCGGCAACAACACCGTTCTTCATCTGCTCTTCGATACCCTTCTGGATAGCAGGGATGTATTCCTTAGGAACCACACCACCTACTACTTCGTTCACGAATTGCAGACCTTCCTGACCTTCGTCAGCAGGAGCAAAACGGATCCAGCAGTGACCGAACTGACCACGACCGCCGGACTGACGAACGAACTTGCCTTCGATTTCACAGTTCTTCGTGATGCGCTCACGATAGGAAACCTGAGGCTTACCGATGTTGGCTTCGACGTTGAACTCACGGCGCATCCGGTCAACCAGGATGTCCAGGTGAAGCTCGCCCATGCCGGAGATGATCGTTTGACCAGTCTCTTCATCAGTCTTGACACGGAAAGATGGATCTTCCTGAGCAAGTTTGCCCAGAGCGATACCCATTTTTTCCTGGTCATCCTTGGTCTTAGGCTCTACGGCAACCGAAATAACCGGCTCCGGGAAGTCCATGCGAACCAGGATGATTGGCTTGTCAGCGCTGCACAAGGTCTCACCGGTGGTGACGTCCTTCATGCCGATCAAGGCCGCGATGTCACCAGCGCGTACTTCCTTGATCTCTTCGCGGGCGTTTGCGTGCATTTGCACCATACGACCCACGCGCTCTTTCTTGCCTTTAACCGAGTTGATCACGCCGTCGCCGGAGTTCAACACGCCCGAGTAAACACGGACGAAGGTCAAGGTACCCACGAATGGGTCAGTGGCAATTTTAAATGCCAGAGCGGAGAACGGTTCTGCGTCGTCTGCATGACGCTCCAGCTCGATAGTCTCGTCATCAGGGTCAGTACCCTTGATGGCAGGAATATCAACTGGTGCCGGCAGGTAGTCGATCACAGCATCGAGAACCAGGGGAACACCCTTGTTCTTGAACGAGGAACCGCAAACAGCCAAGACGATCTCACCAGCGATAGTACGCTGACGCAGAGCAGCCTTGATTTCCACGTTGGTGAGTTCTTCACCTTCGAGGTACTTGTTCATCAGCTCTTCGCTGGCTTCGGCCGCAGCTTCAACCATGTTGTTGCGCCATTCGTCAGCCAGCTCCTGCAGTTCAGCAGGGATAGGCTTGCGAACAGGAACCATACCTTTGTCAGCGTCGTTCCAGTAAACAGCTTCCATGGTCAGCAGATCGATCTGGCCTTGGAAATTGTCTTCGGAACCGATAGCCAACTGGATTGGCACCGGAGTGTGACCCAGACGCTGCTTGATCTGAGCGATCACGCGCAGGAAATTCGCACCAGCACGGTCCATCTTGTTTACGTAAACAAGACGTGGAACGCCGTATTTGTTGGCTTGACGCCATACGGTTTCCGACTGAGGCTCAACACCCGAGGTGCCGCAGAACACAACGACAGCGCCGTCGAGCACACGCAGGGAACGCTCAACTTCAATGGTGAAGTCCACGTGACCCGGAGTATCGATTACGTTGAAGCGGTGCTCATCTTTGTACTGCTTCTCGGAACCTTTCCAGAAGGCGGTAATAGCAGCAGAAGTAATGGTAATACCACGCTCCTGCTCCTGAACCATCCAGTCTGTGGTCGCGGCGCCATCATGCACCTCGCCCATCTTGTGACTTTTGCCGGTGTAAAACAGTACGCGCTCGGTGGTGGTGGTTTTACCAGCATCCACGTGAGCAACGATACCGATGTTACGATAACGGCTAATCGGAGTAGTACGAGCCATAAAGCCCTCGCAAAATTAGTGAAGCTAAGATTAGAAGCGGTAGTGCGAGAAAGCTTTGTTAGCTTCAGCCATACGGTGCACGTCTTCACGCTTCTTAACAGCAGCACCTTTACCTTCAGCAGCGTCCAACAGTTCGCCAGCCAAACGCAGGGCCATAGACTTCTCGCCGCGCTTACGGGCGAAGTCTACCAACCAGCGCATTGCCAGAGCGTTACGACGGGACGGACGAACTTCAACCGGAACCTGGTAAGTAGCACCGCCTACGCGGCGCGACTTCACTTCGACCAGCGGAGCGATGGCGTCGAGAGCTTTCTCGAAGATTTCCAGGGGGTCGCTGTTCTTGCGTTCTTTAACCTTTTCCAGCGCGCCATAAACGATACGTTCGGCAACGGCTTTCTTGCCGCTTTCCATCACGTGGTTCATGAACTTGGCCAGGATTTGGCTTCCGTATTTTGGATCGTCAAGCACTTCGCGCTTGGCTGCTACGCGTCTTCTTGGCATGGATAAGCCCTCAAACGGTCTTCAGGTTCGCTCGGAATTAGCACCCTTTCGGCACGGCTCCGACCTTACTCTTATCGACTCAGAAAATAAGATGATTCAGTTTTACAAAAAGCCGCTACTACTTAGGCTTCTTGGTACCGTACTTCGAACGACCCTGGTTACGACCTTTAACGCCGGAAGTATCCAAGGAGCCGCGTACGGTGTGGTAACGAACACCTGGCAAGTCTTTTACACGACCGCCGCGGATCAGTACCACGCTGTGCTCTTGCAGGTTGTGACCTTCACCACCGATGTACGAGGAAACCTCGAAACCGTTGGTCAGGCGCACACGGCATACTTTACGCAGTGCCGAGTTAGGTTTTTTCGGCGTAGTGGTATACACGCGAGTGCATACGCCACGACGTTGCGGGCAGTTCTGCAGCGCAGGCACGTCGGACTTCTCGACGATACGCTTACGCGGCTGACGTACCAGCTGGTTGATAGTTGCCATCTACTAGCTCCACTGTTGTCTTGCGACGCTATTGTCTTGCAAGAAAAGCAAAATGGCAGGAACGAATTCCCGCCAAATTTAGGGGTACAAGAGTCTAAAGAGGATCTTGCCCCCAGTCAAGGCAAGGCCCCGACATCCCCTCTCATCGAACCGGGGCAAAACTGCCTCGATCCGACGAATGGGGGCTGCCAGGGCCCAGACTTATTTATCGCAGAACTCAGTTACCGCTAGAGTTCAGCGCTTCGGTCAGTGCAGCTTCCACTTCACTGGCGCTCACGCGCAGCGGCTTGTCAGCATCACGGCGGCGCTTGCGCTCGCTGTGGTAAGCCAAACCGGTACCGGCTGGGATCAAACGACCCACAACCACGTTTTCTTTAAGGCCGCGCAGGTAATCGCGCTTGCCAGTTACCGCTGCTTCGGTCAGTACACGAGTGGTCTCCTGGAAGGAGGCCGCCGAGATGAACGACTCAGTGGACAACGACGCCTTCGTGATACCCAGCAGCACACGAGTGAATTTGGAAACGAATTTCTCGTCGCCAGCCAGACGCTCGTTCTCTACGAGTACGTGAGTCAATTCCATCTGGTCGCCCTTGATGAAACTGGAATCGCCGGATTCAGCGATCTCAACTTTACGCAGCATCTGACGCAGGATGGTCTCGATGTGCTTATCGTTGATTTTCACGCCTTGCAGGCGATAAACGTCCTGGATCTCGTTAACGATGTACTTGGCCAGCGCACTCACACCCAGCAGACGCAGGATGTCGTGTGGATCGCTAGGGCCGTCGGAGATAACTTCGCCGCGGTTTACCTGTTCGCCTTCGAAGACGTTCAGGTGACGCCACTTCGGAATCAGCTCTTCGTACGGATCGCTACCGTCGTTCGGGGTAATGACCAGACGACGCTTGCCTTTGGTCTCTTTACCGAACGCGATGGTGCCGCTGACCTCAGCCAGAATCGACGCTTCTTTCGGACGACGCGCTTCGAACAAGTCGGCAACACGCGGCAGACCACCGGTGATGTCACGGGTCTTCGAAGTTTCTTGCGGGATACGCGCGATAACATCACCGATCGCGATCTTCGCACCATCCGCTACACCGACCAGGGCGTTGGCTGGCAGGAAGTACTGAGCGATTACGTCAGTGCCTGGCAGCAACAGATCCTTGCCGTTGTCATCGACCATCTTCACGGCAGGACGGATGTCTTTACCGGCAGCTGGACGATCTTTCGCGTCGAGTACTTCAATGTTGGTCATACCGGTCAATTCGTCAGTCTGACGCTTGATCGTGATGCCTTCTTCCATGCCCACGTAGGTCACGGTACCTTTCATTTCGGTAACGATTGGGTGAGTGTGCGGATCCCACTTGGCCACGATTGCGCCAGCGTCGACCTTGTCACCTTCTTTAACCGAAATCACAGCACCGTACGGTAGCTTGTAACGCTCACGCTCACGACCGTAGTCATCAGCGATAGCCAGCTCACCGGAACGGGACACCGCAACCAGGCAACCATCCACTCGCTCAACGTGTTTCAGGTTGTGCAGACGGACGGTACCGCCATTCTTCACCTGAACGCTGTCGGCTGCGGAGGTCCGGCTTGCCGCACCACCGATGTGGAACGTACGCATGGTCAGCTGGGTACCCGGCTCACCGATGGACTGAGCAGCGATAACGCCGACCGCTTCACCGATGTTCACCTGGTGACCACGAGCCAAGTCACGGCCGTAGCACTTGGCGCAGATGCCGTAGCGGGTTTCGCAGCTGATCGGCGAGCGAACGATCACTTCGTCGATGCTGTTGAGTTCGATGAACTCGACCCACTTTTCATCCACCAGGGTGCCAGCAGGAACGATAACTTCCTCGGTACCTGGCTTGAATACGTCACGGGCAATGACTCGGCCCAGTACGCGTTCGCCCAACGGCTCTACAACGTCGCCGCCTTCGATGTGCGGAGTCATCAGCAGACCGTGCTCGGTACCGCAGTCAACTTCAGTCACAACCAAGTCTTGCGCAACGTCTACCAAACGACGAGTCAGGTAACCGGAGTTAGCGGTTTTCAACGCGGTATCCGCCAGACCTTTACGAGCACCGTGAGTCGAGATGAAGTACTGAAGTACGCTCAAACCTTCACGGAAGTTCGCAGTAATCGGCGTTTCGATGATGGAACCGTCCGGTTTGGCCATCAGGCCACGCATACCGGCGAGCTGACGGATCTGCGCGGCAGAACCCCGTGCGCCCGAGTCGGCCATCATGTACATCGAGTTGAACGACTCTTGATCGACTTCTACGCCATGACGGTCGATAACCTTCTCTTTCGAGAGGTTAGCCATCATCGCCTTCGACACTTCGTCGTTGGCCTTGGACCAAAGGTCGATCACTTTGTTGTACTTCTCACCCTGTGTTACCAGGCCCGAGGCGTACTGGCTTTCGATCTCTTTCACTTCATCGGTTGCAGCCGCGATGATGCGGGCTTTTTCATCAGGGATAACGAAGTCGTTAACGCCGATGGAAACGCCGGAGATGGTCGAATAAGCAAAACCGGTGTACATCAGCTGGTCAGCGAAGATCACGGTCTCTTTCAAACCAACCACGCGGTAGCACTGGTTGATCAGCTTGGAGATCGCCTTTTTCTTCATCGGCAGGTTGACGACGTCGTACGACAGACCTTTGGGCACAACTTGATACAACAGCGCACGGCCGACAGTGGTGTCGACAATACGAGTGCCGCTCACGCTGCCACCGTCACGGTCGTTGACGGTTTCGTTGATCCGCACTTTGACCTTGGCGTGCAGTGCGGCTTCGCCGGCACGGAACACACGGTCAACTTCTTGCAGGTCAGCGAACACACGACCTTCGCCTTTGGCGTTGATCGCTTCACGGGTCATGTAGTACAGACCCAATACAACGTCCTGCGACGGAACGATGATTGGCTCACCGTTGGCTGGCGACAGAATGTTGTTGGTCGACATCATCAACGCACGCGCTTCCAACTGGGCTTCCAGTGTCAGCGGTACGTGCACGGCCATTTGGTCGCCGTCGAAGTCGGCGTTGTACGCAGCACAGACCAGAGGGTGCAGCTGGATAGCCTTACCTTCGATCAGAACTGGTTCAAACGCCTGGATACCCAGACGGTGAAGGGTCGGTGCACGGTTGAGGAGAACCGGGTGTTCGCGAATCACTTCAGCGAGAACGTCCCAAACCTCTGGCAGTTCGCGCTCGACCATTTTCTTGGCCGCTTTGATGGTGGTCGCAAGACCGCGCATTTCCAGCTTGCCGAAGATGAATGGCTTGAACAGCTCAAGTGCCATCTTCTTAGGCAGACCGCACTGGTGCAGACGCAGGGTCGGGCCTACGGTAATTACCGAACGACCGGAGTAGTCAACGCGCTTACCGAGCAAGTTCTGACGGAAACGACCTTGCTTACCCTTGATCATGTCAGCCAGGGATTTCAGAGGACGCTTGTTGGAACCGGTAATGGCACGACCACGACGACCGTTGTCGAGCAAGGCATCGACAGCTTCTTGCAACATACGCTTTTCGTTGCGCACGATGATGTCCGGAGCGGACAGATCGAGCAGGCGCTTCAAGCGGTTGTTACGGTTGATCACGCGGCGGTACAGGTCGTTGAGGTCGGACGTCGCGAAACGACCACCGTCCAACGGTACCAGCGGACGCAGGTCTGGCGGCAGAACCGGCAGAACGGTCAGCACCATCCACTCTGGCAAGTTGCCGGAACCCTGGAAGGCTTCCATCAACTTCAGACGCTTGGACAGCTTCTTGATTTTGGTTTCGGAGTTGGTTTGCGGAATTTCTTCACGCAGACGGCCAATCTCGTGTTCCAGGTCGATAGCGTGCAGCAGTTCACGGACAGCTTCAGCACCCATGCGGGCATCGAAATCGTCGCCGAACTCTTCCAGCGCTTCGAAGTACTGCTCGTCGTTCAGCAACTGACCTTTTTCAAGGGTGGTCATGCCCGGGTCGATAACGACGTAGCTCTCGAAGTAGAGAACGCGTTCGATATCACGCAGGGTCATGTCCATCAGCAAGCCGATACGGGACGGCAGCGATTTCAGGAACCAGATGTGCGCAACCGGCGAAGCCAGTTCGATGTGCGCCATACGCTCACGACGAACCTTGGCCAGTGCAACTTCAACGCCGCACTTCTCGCAGATCACACCACGGTGCTTCAAGCGCTTGTACTTACCGCACAGGCACTCGTAATCCTTAACCGGGCCAAAGATCTTGGCGCAGAACAGGCCGTCACGTTCAGGTTTGAACGTACGGTAGTTAATGGTTTCCGGTTTTTTAACTTCACCGAACGACCACGAACGGATCATCTCAGGCGATGCCAATCCAATACGGATGGCGTCGAACTCTTCGACTTGACCCTGGTTTTTCAGCAAATTCAGTAGGTCTTTCAAGGCCTTTCCTCCTGGCGGAGCAGAGAGCGGGCTAAACAGCCCCGCTCTCGATTCGCGTCACGTGTTATTCGGTTTCCAGATCGATATCGATGCCGAGGGAACGAATTTCTTTGATCAACACGTTGAAAGACTCGGGCATGCCCGGCTCCATACGGTGATCGCCGTCCACGATGTTTTTGTACATCTTGGTCCGACCGTTCACATCGTCCGACTTCACTGTGAGCATCTCTTGCAGAGTGTAAGCAGCACCGTATGCTTCCAGTGCCCAGACCTCCATCTCCCCGAAACGCTGACCACCGAACTGAGCCTTACCACCCAGCGGCTGCTGGGTAACCAGGCTGTACGAACCGGTAGAACGAGCGTGCATCTTGTCGTCTACCAAGTGGTTCAGCTTCAGCATGTACATGTAGCCAACAGTAACCGGACGCTCAAACTTGTTGCCGGTACGGCCGTCGAACAGCTGCATCTGGCCGCTTTCTGGCAGGTCTGCCAGTTTCAGCATGGCCTTGATTTCGCTTTCCTTGGCACCGTCGAACACCGGGGTAGCCATTGGAACGCCGCCGCGCAGGTTCTTCGCCAGATCCAGGATTTCCTGGTCAGTGAAGGTATCCAGCTCTTCGTTGCGACCGCCGATCTCGTTGTAGATCTCGTGCAGGAACTTACGCAGGTCTGCGACCTTGCGCTGCTCTTCGATCATGCGGTTGATCTTCTCGCCCAGACCTTTGGCCGCGAGGCCCAGGTGGGTTTCAAGGATCTGACCAACGTTCATACGCGAAGGTACACCCAACGGGTTGAGGACCACGTCCACCGGAGTGCCATTGGCATCGTGCGGCATGTCTTCAACCGGCATGATAACGGACACCACACCTTTGTTACCGTGACGACCGGCCATCTTGTCGCCCGGCTGGATGCGACGACGGATTGCCAGGTAAACCTTGACGATTTTCAGCACGCCTGGAGCCAGGTCATCGCCTTGCTGCAGTTTGCGCTTCTTGTCTTCGAACTTGTCGTCCAGCAGACGGCGACGATCAACGATGTAAGCCTGGGCTTTCTCGAGCTGCTCGTTCAGAGCATCTTCAGCCATGCGCAGTTTGAACCACTGGCCATGCTCGAGACCGTCGAGGATTTCGTCGGTGATGTCCTGACCTTTCTTCAGACCTGCGCCGCCTTCAGCCTTGTGGCCTACCAGAGCGGAACGCAGACGTTCGAAGGTCGCGCCTTCAACGATACGGAACTCTTCGTTCAGGTCCTTGCGGATCTCGTCGAGCTGGGTCTTCTCGATGGACAGTGCGCGAGCATCACGCTCAACGCCGTCACGGGTGAAGACCTGTACGTCGATGACGGTGCCCTTGGTACCGGTAGGTACACGCAGGGAGGTGTCTTTAACGTCGCTGGCTTTTTCACCGAAGATGGCACGCAACAGCTTCTCTTCCGGAGTCAGTTGGGTCTCGCCTTTCGGAGTGACCTTACCGACCAGGATGTCGCCTGCGCCAACTTCAGCACCTACATAAACGATACCGGCTTCGTCCAGCTTGTTCAGTGCAGCTTCACCCACGTTCGGGATGTCTGCAGTGATCTCTTCTGGCCCAAGCTTGGTGTCACGTGCCACACAGGTCAGTTCCTGAATGTGGATCGTGGTGAAGCGATCTTCCTGAACCACACGCTCGGACAGGCAGATGGAGTCTTCGAAGTTGTAACCGTTCCAGGCCATGAACGCGATGCGCATGTTCTGACCCAGTGCCAGCTCGCCCATATCGGTGGAAGGACCGTCTGCCATGATGTCGCTGCGCTGAACCCGATCACCCTTGCTCACCAGCGGACGCTGGTTGATGCAGGTGTTCTGGTTGGAGCGGGTGTACTTGGTCAAGTTGTAGATGTCGACACCGGCTTCGCCAGTTTCAACTTCGTCATCGGCAACACGAACCACAATACGGCTGGCATCAACAGAGTCGATCACGCCGCCACGACGAGCCACGACGCATACGCCGGAGTCACGGGCTACGTTACGCTCCATGCCGGTACCTACCAGCGGCTTGTCAGCACGCAGGGTGGGTACAGCTTGACGCTGCATGTTGGAACCCATCAACGCACGGTTGGCGTCATCGTGTTCCAGGAACGGGATCAGCGACGCTGCAACCGAAACTACCTGCTTCGGCGATACGTCCATCAAGGTGACGTCTTCCGGCGCCTTAACGGTGAACTCGTTCAAGTGACGAACAGCTACCAGCTCGTCGATCAGCATTTTCTTGTCGTTCATCGTGGCCGAAGCTTGAGCGATCACGTGATCAGCTTCTTCGATGGCGGACAGGAACACGATCTCGTCGGTGACCAGAGCGTCTTTCACCACACGGTACGGGCTCTCGAGGAAGCCGTACTGGTTGGTGCGCGCATAGGCAGCCAGGGAGTTGATCAGACCGATGTTCGGACCTTCCGGCGTTTCGATCGGGCAAACACGACCGTAGTGCGTCGGGTGTACGTCACGAACTTCAAAGCCCGCACGCTCACGCGTCAGACCGCCCGGGCCCAGTGCAGATACACGGCGCTTGTGGGTGATCTCGGAGAGCGGGTTGTTCTGGTCCATGAACTGCGAGAGCTGGCTGGAACCGAAGAACTCTTTCACCGCCGCAGCGACTGGCTTGGCGTTGATCAGGTCTTGCGGCATCAGGCCTTCGCTTTCGGCCATCGACAGACGCTCTTTGACCGCGCGCTCAACACGCACCAGGCCAACGCGGAACTGGTTCTCGGCCATTTCGCCGACACAGCGAACACGACGGTTACCCAGGTGGTCGATGTCATCGACGATGCCTTTGCCGTTACGGATGTCGACCAGAGTCTTCAGGACCGCAACGATGTCTTCTTTGCACAACACGCCCGAACCTTCGATCTCGGTACGACCGATACGACGGTTGAACTTCATCCGGCCGACCGCAGACAGGTCATAGCGCTCAGGGCTGAAGAACAGGTTGTTGAACAGAGTCTCGGCAGCGTCTTTGGTTGGAGGCTCGCCAGGACGCATCATGCGATAGATCTCGACCAGCGCTTCCAATTGGTTGCTGGTGGAGTCGATCTTCAAGGTGTCGGAGACAAACGGACCGCAGTCGATGTCGTTGGTGTAAAGGGTCTCGATGCGGACAACCTGAGCCTTGGCGATTTTGGCCAGGATCTCGGTATTCAGCTCGGTGTTGCACTCAGCCAGGATTTCGCCTGTAGCCGGGTGAACGATGACCTTGGCGGTGGTGCGGCCCAGGACGTATTCCAGAGGAACGTCCAGCGACTTGATACCGGCTTTTTCGATCTGGTTGATGTGGCGCGCAGTAATACGACGACCCGCTTCAACAATGACCTTGCCCTTCTCATCCTGGATGTCCAGGACGGCAATTTCACCACGCAGACGCGATGCGATCAGTTCCAGGCTGAGGGTTTCACCCTTCAGGCTGAATACGTTGGTGGTGTAGAAGGCATCCAGCACTTGTTCAGTGGTATAGCCGAGCGCGCGCAGCAGTACCGAGGCCGGCAGCTTACGACGACGGTCGATACGCACAAACACGCAGTCTTTCGGGTCGAACTCGAAGTCCAACCACGAACCACGGTACGGAATGATCCGCGCGGAGTACAGGAGCTTACCGGAGCTGTGCGTCTTGCCGCGGTCGTGGTCAAAGAACACGCCCGGGGAACGGTGCAGCTGGGAAACGATTACACGCTCGGTACCGTTGATAACGAAGGTACCGTTTTCAGTCATCAGTGGGATTTCGCCCATGTAGACTTCTTGCTCTTTGATGTCCTTGATCGCTTTGTTCGACGATTCTTTGTCGAAAATGATCAGGCGGACTTTTACCCGCAAAGGTACGGCGTACGTGACACCGCGCAACACGCATTCTTTGACATCAAATGCCGGTTCGCCCAGGCGATAACCGACGTACTCCAGCGCAGCATTGCCGGAGTAGCTGATGATCGGGAAAACGGATTTGAAGGCCGCATGCAGGCCCACGTCGCGGAACTGATCTTTAGTCGCTCCCGCCTGCAAGAATTCACGATACGAATCCAGCTGGATAGCCAGAAGGTACGGGACATCCATGACGTCCGGCAACTTGCTAAAGTCCTTGCGGATACGTTTTTTCTCAGTATATGAGTAAGCCATCAGCGTTCCCCAGCTTGGTCACCTGCTTGTTTGGCCCTCCCGACGGGAGCAGCCAGAAAATCTTGCAAACCCCATGGTTTGCACCACCGCATCGGGTGGCTACAGCGCGTTAATGGCGGCGACCGAGTCGACAGCCAAGAACGGAAAAAGGCCGGTGGCAAGAGCCACCAGCCATCAGCCTTCAGCTTGACGCGTGGGCTGGAGACGCAAGGTCGATGCTTACTTCAGCTCGACTTTAGCGCCTGCTTCTTCCAGAGTAGCTTTGGCTTTGTCGGCGGCGTCTTTCGACACTGCTTCCAGAACCTGGGCAGGAGCGCCGTCAACTACAGCCTTGGCTTCTTTCAGGCCCAGACCGGTCAGTTCACGTACTGCCTTGATCACGTTTACTTTCTTCTCGCCAGCTTCCAGCAGCATAACGTTGAATTCGGTTTGCTCTTCAGCAGCAACAGCAGCAACAGCTGGACCAGCGGAAGCAGCGGCAGCGGAAACGCCGAATTTTTCTTCGAAAGCTTTGATCAGCTCAACAACCTGCAGAACCGACATTTCAGCTACGGCGTTGAGGATATCGTCTTGGGAGATAGACATTGCTGTATTTCCTGAATTGGGGGACGGCCTACGCGGCCATCGAAATAAACAAAAATACGCGAGAGAACTTGCTCAGCTTTAGGCTGCGGCAGCTTCTTTTTGCTCGCGAACTGCGGCCAGAGTACGAGCCAACTTGCTGGTAGCGCCTTGAATCACGCTCATCAGCTGAGAAATAGCTTCGTTACGGGTCGGCAGTGTTGCCAGTACGTCGATTTGGTTAGCTGCGAGGAACTTGCCCTCGAACGCAGCTGCCTTGATCTCGAACTTGTCCTGACCCTTTGCGAACTCTTTGAACAAACGGGCAGCAGCACCCGGATGATCGGTGGAGAAAGCAATCAGGGTCGGGCCTGTGAACACGTCGTTGAGAACACTGTATTCAGTGTCAGCAACAGCGCGCTTAAGCAGGGTGTTACGCACAACACGTACGTATACGCCAGCTTCACGAGCCTCTTTACGGAGTCCGGTCATAGCGCTTACTGTCACACCACGGGCATCAGCCACGACAGCGGACAGAGCAGCTTTGGCAGCCTCGTTGACTTCAGCGACGATGGCCTTCTTGTCTTCGAGATTAATTGCCACGGGTTTAACTCCTGCTTGTTACCGTTTCATCTGGCCGGAGCCGGATGTCGTTTTGGTGTCTGATTCGGTAAGGAACCGGGAGCACCATCTGCGTAGGCTTGTGGTTTAAGACTTGCGTCGCCTACGGTCTTGGATAGCCCCCGCCAGGCAGGGACCCCAATTTTTCAATTGGCGCAATCGCTCGCGCCAATCTGTGTCTTATACGTCCAGCGAGCCTTGGTCGATGACCAGACCTGGGCCCATAGTGGTGCTCAGGGTAACGCGCTTGACGTAGATACCTTTCGAGGAAGCAGGCTTGATACGCTTCAAATCAGCGATCAGGGCTTCAACGTTTTCCTTCAGCTTGACGGCATCAAAGCCGACTTTGCCAACGGAGGTGTGAATGATGCCGTTTTTGTCGGTGCGATAACGAACCTGACCAGCCTTGGCGTTTTTAACCGCGGTAGCTACGTCTGGCGTTACGGTGCCGACTTTAGGGTTAGGCATCAGGCCACGCGGACCGAGGATCTGACCCAACTGACCTACAACGCGCATTGCATCCGGGGAAGCAATAACTACGTCATAGTTCAGGTCGCCGCCTTTCATTTCGGCAGCCAGGTCGTCCATGCCAACGCGATCAGCGCCGGCGGCCAGAGCAGCTTCAGCTGCCGGGCCTTGGGTGAAGACAGCTACACGTACAGTCTTGCCAGTACCGTGTGGCAGCACAGTTGCGCTACGAACGACCTGGTCGGATTTACGTGGGTCAACACCCAGATTTACAGCAACGTCAACGGACTCGCTGAACTTGACAGTCGACAGCTCGGTCAGCAGGGCAGCAGCGTCTACAAAATTGTAGGCCTTGCCCGCTTCGATTTTGCCGGCGATAGCCTTTTGGCGCTTGGTCAGCTTAGCCATTACACACCCTCCACGTTAAGGCCCATGCTACGAGCAGAACCGGCGATGGTACGCACGGCTGCATCCATATCAGCTGCAGTCAGATCCGCGTTTTTGGTTTTCGCGATTTCTTCCAGCTGAGCACGAGTCACGGTGCCAACCTTAACGGTGTTCGGACGAGCGGAACCGCTAGTCAGACCAGCAGCTTTCTTCAGCAAAACCGAAGCCGGGGTCGACTTGGTTTCGAAAGTGAAGCTACGGTCGCTGTATACAGTGATGATCACTGGAGTCGGCAGACCTGGCTCAATACCCTGAGTACGGGCGTTGAAGGCCTTGCAGAATTCCATGATATTCACGCCGTGCTGACCCAGAGCTGGACCGACGGGTGGGCTAGGGTTGGCCTGAGCGGCCTTCACTTGCAGCTTGATGTAAGCGGTAATCTTCTTGGCCATGAGGCACTCCAATTACGGGTTCGAACGCCTCTAAAGGCTCCCCGGTTACTTGCGCGTTTATCCCAGTGACGACAAAACCCCACAGCCTAGGCTGCGGGGTTGGGATGCTTGCTCAGCTAGACCTTCTCGACCTGGCTGAACTCCAGCTCTACCGGAGTAGAACGACCGAAAATGAGCACTGCCACTTGGATGCGGCTCTTTTCGTAGTTAACTTCTTCGACAGTACCGTTGAAATCAGCAAACGGACCATCTGTGACACGAACAACCTCACCCGGCTCGAAAAGCGTCTTCGGCTTAGGCTTGTCACTACCATCAGCAACACGACGCAGAATTGCTTCTGCCTCTTTATCGGTGATAGGAGCAGGCTTATCAGCGGTACCGCCAATGAAACCCATGACACGAGGAGTGTCCTTGACCAAGTGCCAAGTACCTTCATTCATGTCCATCTGTACCAGCACGTAGCCAGGGAAGAACTTGCGTTCGCTTTTGCGCTTCTGACCATTCCGCATTTCAACCACTTCTTCAGTGGGAACCAGAATTTCGCCGAAGCCATCTTCCATACCTGCCAGCTTTACGCGCTCCAGCAAAGAGCGCATAACATGCTTCTCGTAACCCGAGTAAGCATGCACAACGTACCAACGCTTAGCCACGGGACACCCTTAGCCAACAATCAAGGAAACAAGCCAGCCGAGCAGGGAATCAAGCCCCCACAACAGCAACGCCATAACCAGAACAACAGCCACAACAATCAACGTGGTCTGCGTGGTTTCTTGGCGAGTCGGCCAAACGACTTTACGTATTTCGGTGCGAGCTTCCTTTACCAGTACCGCAAAAGACTTACCCTTGGCAGTCTGCAGGCCAACAAAAACAGCCACAGCAGCAAGGGCAAGCAAAGCGAGCACACGGTACAGGATCGGCGAAGCAGAATAGTACTGATTGCCAACAACGCCTACGACCACCAAGGCGACTACGGCGAGCCACTTGACTAAATCGAAACGAGAGCTTTGAGCTTCAGCCTTAGGAGTCATCTATGAAGATCCTGTGAAAAGAAAGCCAGACACACCACGTGAATCTGGCAGGTCAGGAGGGAATCGAACCCCCAACCTACGGTTTTGGAGACCGTCGCTCTGCCAATTGAGCTACTGACCTAAAACAAAATCAGGCCGACCATTATGCAGGCCTGAAAAAGACTTTACAACAACCAACCTCTAGAGGCTTGAAATCACCTGACAACACCAGGCAAAACACCATCAAGCCGAGATTAGCTGTTAAAACAAAGGCAGATATTTTCATATCTGCCTTGTTATATGGAGCTCTTGAGCGGATTTGAACCGCTGACCTCACCCTTACCAAGGGTGTGCTCTACCAACTGAGCTACAAGAGCAAAATACCTTGCACAACCTGCAAACTTGGAGCGGGTAGCGGGAATCGAACCCGCATCATCAGCTTGGAAGGCTGAGGTTCTACCACTAAACTATACCCGCGGAGCTTGCAGCTCACGCTAAAAATGGTGGAGGGGGAAGGATTCGAACCTTCGAAGTCGTAGACGTCAGATTTACAGTCTGATCCCTTTGGCCGCTCGGGAACCCCTCCTAAGCGAGCCGGCATTCTACATCACGCCGGCCTTCTGTCAAGCATTTTCTCATTAAAAATATGAGGTTAGCTGCGTTGACCTTCGCGTCGCACTGCTGACCCAGAAGGTCTTCACTGCGAAGCGGGCGCCATTCTATGCAAACTATTCGAGAGTTGCAACGCCTTCGCACAACATTATCTTATGTTTTAACTCATTGAATTCCTTAGCAAGGCTTTCAAAGGGCAGATCGTCAGCAAGGCGTCGACTTTCAGGGGCAACCCGAAGCCAGTAGCCGGAAGCATCAGCAGTATGCAGCAATTGGACCCTGACCTTTATATCCAGGCTTGTGAGGCGCTGCTCAACGAGCCGCGCCTGGCGTTGATCCGCAAATCCGCCGATGTACAGGCACGTATTTTGTGCCTCAGGCGCTCGTGCTCGCTCCCTGCGCATTACCGTGTCAGAGGACTCACTCAATAGACGAATGTCCTGCTGCGACCCCTTGTAGAGACTTAGAGGCGTGACATCTTTAGCGCGCAACGGTGCTTCTTGCTGATGCCAAATGTAGTAGAAGGCGTTGAGAACAAGTAAAAGTAAAAAAAGCCAACGCATAATCACCTCAGGACAAAGGGCACGCCATCGCCAAACCGACAAAAACCAGATCAGGAACGAGCCGGGCCTGTGGCACCGCATCCGATATCAGATCAGCATCCCCGCCAGTCAGGAACACAGTGAAGTCATCACCCCAGTAGCTCCGCGCCAGCTCCAATTGAGTTAGTACAAACCCTCTCAACATCAACGTACAGCCACGCTCTACAGCCTCCACAGTCGTACGACCTGGCAAGAGATACTCCAGCGCTCTTTCAGCAGCAGCGTCGTCGTAACGAATCTTGCGCGTATGAGTACGCAGTTGGCTGCGCATCAGAGGCATGCCTGGACATATAAAGCCGCCCAGATGCTCACCATCAGCCGTAATAAAATCCGCCGTTGCTGCGGTGCCAAAATCGAGCACCAGGCAAGCGCCGCGCGCCAGCTTGAATCCACCAAGCATCGCTAACCAGCGATCAAGACCCAGACGCTCGAAATCTTCGTAGCCGTTACGCACTCCGGCCATTTCTCGCGCGGGACCAGCGCAGGCAACAACAACGCCGAAAGCCTCATACAGAGCCGTAACTAATTTGCTTGTTTCCTCCAGGGCACGAACGCTTACCAATCGGCAGCGTGTCAGCAGCAACCCGGGGACCGCGACAAGGCTTTCAATCAACGCCAGATCCGAACCAACAACCCCCTCCGCCGAGACACTCGCCCTATCCGAATCAAGCACTCGCCATTTAATAAAGCTATTCCCGCAGTCGAGCTCAAGAATCATCACGCAGCCTCAGGCTTAACTCACCACCACTGTATATTTTCTCAACGCCATCGACACTCAGGCGCAACGCTCCCTGACGATCTACACCCAATACAACCCCGTCAACCTGGTTAACGCCGGCAATGAGGGATACTGACCGCCCCTGCCATGCGTGATTTTGCTCCCACTCTTCTTGGAGCGCGACAAAACCGTGTGCCCCGTGTTGATCAAGGTAGCTTTGCAATTGCAGGCCCAATCGCGCCGCCAGAGCGTTGCGATCGACAGAAGAGCCCGTCTCGAGCTGCACGGAAGTCCATAGCTGATCGACCTCGTCAGCTCTCTGCATATTGACGTTGATACCAATTCCGAGAACAACGTGACAGATATCAGCAGGGTCTCCTACCAACTCCAGCAAAATCCCGGCAATCTTCTTCTGCCCTACCAAGACATCGTTTGGCCACTTCAGTGCCGCCCCCTGCACACCTGACTCGCGCAAGGCCTGCATGACTGCCAGGCCCACCACCAGGCTCAGGCCCTCCAACTGCCGCAGACCAGCCTCGATGCGCAATACGAGGCTGTAATACACATTCTGTGCAAACGGGCTGACCCACTTTCGCCCCCTCCTGCCTCTTCCAGCCGTTTGCTGCTCCGCAAGCACCAAGAACGGAGCCGCGCACCCTGCATTAACAAGACGCAAGGCTTCGGCATTCGTGGAATCAATGGAGTCAGAGATATGAACGGGCCACGCCAAGGAAGGTGCATTAAGCGCAATGTCCTCAGCACTCAAGAAAACCAGCGGTGACGCCAATTGATACCCTTTGCCACGAACCTTGTGGATGGGCAGATTCAATTCAGCCTCAAGGTGCTGGAGCTGCTTCCAGACAGCGCTGCGACTGACGCCCAGGGCGGCGCCAAGTGCTTCTCCGGAATGGAATCGGCCATCTTTCAGAAGTTTTAACAACGTCAGCATTCAGGTATCGCCTCACAATGAGGCACGCATGATAGCCATGCGCAGAGTCGTTGCATAGAAAGGCCGAGCGTTAGCCCTGAGGGCTGCCGAGATGAGCCTCTTCGAACTTTCCAACCGCCAAAAACAAAACCCCTGTTTGCGTTAGCAAACAGGGGTTTCGGAATTTAATCTTGACGATGACCTACTCTCACATGGGGAAACCCCACACTACCATCGGCGATGCATCGTTTCACTACTGAGTTCGGGA